>SKSV01000339.1 GCA_007122815.1 Trueperaceae bacterium
GTTCGTCATCCTGGGTCCCGCAGCTCGCCGAGCCGAGGCCTCCGCTAGGGCCAGCCATCGCGACCACACACATCACGTCGATGTCACTCGGCGTGATTCGCGCCATGGCGCAGACTCTAGCGCGCACTGTGCTACCGCGCTCAGCGCTCGGACTCCAGCAACACGCGAGCGAGGACGTCCGCGTACCATCGCTCGGCCTCATCGGCGCTCCAGCCGCACTCGTCGACGAGTCTGATCCAGACGGCATGGTGAAGGATCGCGTAGGCGACGTCGGTCGCACTGTCGGCGTCGAGGTCGCTGCGCAGCGCGCCTAGCGACGCGAGGCGCACCGTGAAACGCGCGATGCCGGCTCGGCTTCGCGCCTGGCTCGCCGCGTACGCCGCGCCCACGTCAACGTCGGAGGTGGCTGCAGCGTGGGTGAAGGAGACGATGTCCCCAGCCCCCGCCATCATCAGCCTCCGGAGCCGTGCCACCGAGGCGACAATCTCACGCGGATCCTCGCTCTCAGCGATCCGTCGCTGGGTGTCGCTGACGTCACCAGCCTCATCGATGACCTCCAGAAGCGCCGCCAGCAGGTCCCGCTTCGATCCGATGCGGTTGTAGACCGTCTGGGGAGCCACGTCTTGGATGCGCCAGCCGTCGGCACCGCGCGGGCCGCGCCCCGGCCGCGTTCTCGTCGCGGACGATCATCGCGCCAGGAAGGTCTCGGCCACGCCCCAGAAGGTCGCGGGGCCAGACCACATGAGCGGGTGCTCCTCGCCATGGTGGTGGCCGGACTCGCTAGCCAGGAACACGCTGCAGTCGGGCACCAACCCGCAGATCCGCGCGAACTCGCGGGATATCCCCGGGGTGACGTCGTCGTGCAGGTTGCCGGTGAGCAGCACCGGGCACCGGATCGCACTCAGGACACCGTCGGCGACCGCGTACCCGCCGCGGTCGGCGATGCCACGCAGGAACGCCGTGTCCGCGTCGACCACCTGTCGCCAGTCATCGCCGTGCTCCTGACGCAACGACTCGCCGTGCCGCACCAGGAAGTGCGCCCGGCGATCGAGCGCACGGTGCAGCGTGCGGCCGTCGACGTCAGCGAGGAAGCTGTCGGCTATCACCCCCAGCGCCGTCAACCGATGCAGCTTCGCCTGGCGACCCGCGAAGTGGAGCGCTGCGAGCGCCCCGCCCCCCGCACCCAAGACGAAGCAGCGTTCGAGGCCGAGGTCCTGGAGCAGGTGGCAGGCGAGGTCGGCCCGGTAGTTCCAAGGATCGAACTCGATCTCGTCGTGGTAGCGCACGTCGCGCGTCGAGGCGCCGCAGCCGGGACGGTCGAAGCACAGCACGCGATAGCGTTCAGCGAGTCGCGCCATCTCGCGCTCGTAGGCGCTGGCCCCATGGAGGTCGTCGGGGAATATCAAGAGCGCTTCGCCCGCGCCCGCCTCCAGGTAGTGGATCGTCTGTCCACCTATGTCGATCGTCGGCACGGGTCGTCTCCCCTCGTGATCCCGTCCTCGCGCCACGCTACCCCGACACCGCGAACCGGTGTTTTGGGCGAGGGTCGTCGAGCGGCCTACATGCGGGCGTTCATCGCGCCGCGTACCAACGCAGCACCCGCAGGGCGCGAAGAGTGATCCAGCGGCTCGGCTGACCCTCGCGCTCACCCAGCTCGACCGGCATCGTGCCAGCGAAGCTGGTCGCGAGCGGCCAGCGGCCATCGGCGTCGCGCTTCGATACGACCAACTCGACCGCCTCGGCGAGGCGTTCGTCGGGCTCGACGCCCGCGTCGCGCAGATAGTCGAGGCCTCGCAGGACGTCGTAGTGCCACCAGGTGGGGAAGGCGAAGCGGGTCCAGTCCGCACCCCCCTTGCGGTCGCGCTCGATCGTCTCTCCGGTCGAGCGTCGCCGGAATAGGCGCCGCTCGAGCAGGTACTCCTGACCCCGCAGGCGGGCCTCGGTCACATGCGAGTTCGAGCCAGACGCGCGCTCGCGCTCGAGCAACCCCTCGAGCACGCAGATGGTCGTGTTGAACGAGGACCTCATCGAACCGTGCGGTGCATCGCAGTTCCAGCCGCCGTCCTCGAGCTGCTCGCCGAGCAGTCGCTCGACGAGGCTGCCGACGTCCTGACCCAAGCCAGCACCCGCCGCCGCGACCTGGCCGTTGATGCACGGCTCGAGTTCGCCCTCGAAGAAGCGGTGGTCGTCGCACTCGGGCGGACCCACACTGCGCCACGTGACGTTGTCGCTAACGCGCCGCAGCGCGCGCCGCGCCTCGTCGCTCGCGGGGTCTAGCCCGAGCTGCCAGAGTAGCCACAGGACATGCATGGTGGAGTCCCACCCGCGGTTCCACGCAGCGCCGCCCCAGTTGCCGTCGGCAGCCTGCGCCGCGAGCAGTTGCGCACCCCAGCCCTCCGAACCGACGCGCGTGCGCTCGGTCTCTACCTCGTGCGCGGGCGCGTCGGTGAGATCGCGCATCACCTGCCAGCGTATGGACGGGTCGCTCTCGAGCAGCCAGTCCAGAACGGCTCGGCTCACCGTCCCGCGCGAACCTGCGTCGTTCTCCATGGGTTGGGCGCACATGCCGGATCTTAGTGACCCAGCCACGAAGGCGCAACCCCTCGATGGCCACGCATACCTATGCGCCTCGTGTCCCGCTACGTAGTATCTTCGTGCGCGAGGAGCGGGCCCTGGACGAGTCGGAGATCTTGATCCTGATGGTGTCTGCGTTCGTGGCGGTGGCCGCGGCCGCGTCCACGCGGACAGGTGTGTTCCACCGCCTGTACCTGCGCGGGAACCCCGCGCCGGGGATCGTGCGCCTGGGGGTCATCGTCGCGATGGCCTGGATCGCGTTCGTCCTCTGGCGCTACGCGGATCCCAGCGTGACCGGCATCTACGTCGTCTTCTACCTGATCATGGGGTACGCGGTCGTGAAGGTGTTCGGGCAGTTCGCCGCCTCCTGGCTCGGCGCCCGCATCCGCGTGGACGCGGTCGAGCGCCGGAACGTGCCCGCTGCCCTCGTCATCGCCGCGTTCACCGTCGCCACCGGGCTGATCTTCGGCGGCAGCCTGTGGGGCGAAGCCGACCCCGTAGGGGACGGCGAGGGTGGCTGGTGGATCCCGCTGAGCTTCTTTCTGCTGGGGTGGACCACGCTGCTGATCGCCCTCGGGCTCTTCCTCCGGCGCGAGCCCGGAAGCCTCGCGCACCGGCTGCAGCGGGAGCGGAGCCTCGAGGACGCGCGCGCGACCGCCTTCTTCCTGCTGGCAGCAGGTGTAGCCCTCACCGAAGCCGTCTCGGGCGACTTCTGGGGCTGGCAGCACGGTCTTCTCACCTTCGGCGTGCTGGCCGCCCTGGTGATAGCGCGCGAGCTCTTCGCGGGGCTGGCCGCGGCCGGCACCCCGGCCGGCCGCACGGGTGACGTCGCAGGTGACGCGGGTCCTTCGCA
>SKSV01000129.1 GCA_007122815.1 Trueperaceae bacterium
ATGTCATGCCTGGTGCTTGGGCTGGGGCTCGCGCTCGGGCAATCCCAGCCACTCACGGTGCGCGTCGGCGAAGCCATCGGCCCCATCTCGCCCGAAGCCATCACCGGGTTCAACGTCGGGCTGGCGATGGCGGTGGTGCTGAACCTGGAGGAGTTCGCCGCCATCGACCTGCGCACGCTGCGCTACCCGCCGGGCAACGACGCAGACGATCGCCCCCTCACGACGGACATGATCGACGGGTTGAAGGTCAACTGGGAACTGCTCGGCCAGCCTGAGCTGCACCTGGTTGCGAACTACTTCGAGGGGCCAGAGCACGCCGTCGCGGCCGCGAGGTACCTGCGGGAGCTGGGCATGGAGCCGCGCTGGTGGGCGGTGGGTAACGAGCCCAACCTCTACCCCAGCAACCGCATGGACCCCTCCTGGACGGCCGAGGTGTACTGCCAGCGCTTCCGCGAGATGCGCACCGCCCTCGAGCAGGAACTGGGCGAGGTCATCATGACCGGACCGGCCGTCTCGGGCGGCCGTCCCAGTGGCTTCGACTACCTGCGCGAGGTGATCGGGCGTTGCGGAGACGTCATCGACGTGCTCACCTGGCACGTCTACCCCACCGACGGCACGATGAGCGACGAGGCGGCGCTGGCGACCTCGCGGCAAGTCGGCGACGAGATCCGCACGGTCCGCGCGTGGCTAGCGGATCCCGATGTGAACCCGCTCGGCTTCGAGCGTGAGATCGCGCTGGGCATCACCGAGTTCGGCCTCTCCTGGCGCTCCACCAACTTCAGGCATCTCGAGGACATGGTGGCGGCCCTCTGGCTGGCCGAGGCGCTCGGCCAGATGGCGACGCTGCGGCTCGACCTGGGGCAGTACTTCGCCCTGCAGTACATGGGCGGGCACGGCCTCATCGACCGCAGCGGCTGGGTGCGGCACACCTACCACGTGTTCGCGATGCTGCGAGGGTTCGGCGGCGTTGCGCACCACACCGACGGCGGAGACGAGCGTGTCGGGGCGTACGCGGCGGACGACGGCGCGGCGCTGCGTGTGCTCCTCGTCAACCGCTCGAGCGAACCGGTAGACGTGACGCTGGAGGCCGACCGCCTTGCCCCTACCCTCCACGTCGCCGTGCTCGACGACGACACCTTCGACGCCTACGGCGGTTACCGCTCCACCCTGCAGAGTCCCAGCGAACCCGTGCGTGTACCCGCGCGCGCGGTGGTCTTGCTACGGAGCGAGCCTTGACCACCTCCAGCTCACGCTGTCATCCCAACGCGGCCCGCCCGTCGGCGAGCACGAACCAGGAGCCATGATGAACGTCAACGACCTCCGCTTCCCCGCCGACTTCGTCTGGGGTGTCGCCACCGCCAGCTACCAGATAGAGGGTGCAGTGGACGAGGACGGACGCGGTCCGTCGATCTGGGACACCTTCGCCTCGTCCCCCGGCAACATCGACGACGGCGCCACCGGCGCGGTGGCCTGCGACCACTACCACCGCTGGGAGCAAGACCTCGACCTGATGAAGCGCTTGGGTCTGAACGGCTACCGCTTCAGCATCGCCTGGCCGCGCGTGATCCCGTCCGGCGACGGCGCGGTCAACCAAGCGGGGCTCGACTTCTACGAGCGACTGGTCGATGGACTGCTGGAGCGCGGCATCGCCCCCTTCGCCACGCTCTACCATTGGGACCTGCCGCAACCGCTGCAGGACGCCGGCGGATGGCCCCAGCGGGGCACCGTCGACGCTTTCGTGGCGTACGCGGACGCCGTCACACGCCGGCTGGGCGACAGGGTGGCCTTTTACGCCACCATGAACGAGCCGTGGTGCGCGTCCTTCCTCGGCTACGTCCTGGGCCAGCACGCTCCAGGTCTGCGCGACCACCGGCTCGGGCTGCGCGCGTCGCACCACCTCCTGCTCGCTCACGGGTCGGCCATGGAGGTGCTGCGCGCCAACGCGCCGGGATCGCGACACGGGATCGTGCTCAACCTCAACCCTGCCCACCCCGCTTCCCCGGCCCCTGCAGACCGAGCAGCGGCCGAGCGCTTCGACGGATTCTTCAACCGCTGGTTCCTCGACCCGCTGCTCAGAGGCAGCTACCCGGACGACGCCTGGAGAGGCTACGGCGACGCGGTCCCCACGATCGAGGACGGTGACCTCGCGACCATCTCCAGGCCGCTCGACTTCCTGGGCGTCAACTACTACAGTCGAGCGATCGTCGCTGACGACGCGAACGTGCCCTGGCCCGCCGTGCGGGGCCTACCTCCGAAGGGCACACCGACCGAGATGGGATGGGAGGTCTACCCGCAAGGGTTGACCGAGGTGCTCCTGCGCCTTCAGCGCGAGTACGAGCTGCCACCCATCTACCTGGCCGAGAACGGCGCCGCCTACCGCGACGAGCTGAAGAACGGCAGCGTCGACGACAGCGAGCGCGTCAGCTTCCTCGAGCAGCACATCGCCGCCTTGCACGAGGCCATGGTCCATGGCGTCGACGTGCGCGGTTACTTCGCCTGGAGCCTCATGGACAACTTCGAGTGGGGGCACGGCTTCGAGAAGCGCTTCGGGCTCGTCTACGTCGACTACGAGACGCAGGCGCGCATCCCCAAACGCAGCGCCAGCTGGTACGCGGGCTTGATCGCGCAACAGCGCGGAGCGAAGGGAGCCGTGAGGTCATGAGCGCCTGGCTCCCCCGCTCGCACGGTTCGTGGCGCACCGTCATGGCGTTCGCCGTTGCGGCGCTCCTGTCGATCGCCGCGGGTCAAGCCGCGGGTCAAGCCGGCGCTCCCGCCGGTGACGATGCAGCCGCTCCAATCACTGGGCCGAACGCCGGCAGCGGGCCGCTCGCTGCGGGCGCCGAGCGCTTCCTCGGCAGCACCCTGAGCGCGCGATACGATCCGCTCTTCACCAACTACTGGAACCAGGTCACCCCCGAGGACGCGGGGAAGTGGCTGTCCGTAGAGGCTCAGCGAGGCGTCTTCACGTGGGCGGTGCTCGACGTGATCTTCGACATCGCACGCGCGAATGGGCTCACGCTCAAGCAGCACACCTTCGTGTGGGGCCAGCAGGAGCCGCGCTGGGTGGCCGGCCTGCCGCCCGAAGAGCAGCGCGAGGCGGTCGAGCTCTGGATCGGCAGCTTCGCCGAGCGCTACCCCGATGTCGAGCTAGTCGACGTGGTGAACGAGCCGCTGCACGCTCCCCCCTCGTACGCGGCCGCGATAGGCGGCGACGGCGACACGGGCTGGGATTGGGTGGTGTGGTCGTTCGAGCGCGCGCGCGAGGCCCTCCCAGACGCCGAGCTCTTGATCAACGAGTACAACATCCTCTGTTGCGCGGCGAACCGCGCACGTTACGCCGAGCTCGTCGCCCTGCTGCAGGAGCGCGACCTGATCGACGGCATCGGGGTGCAGGCGCACGGGCTCGAGCGCATCGACCCGGAGGTCA
>SKSV01000383.1 GCA_007122815.1 Trueperaceae bacterium
CATCACCCTCGAGGACCTCGCTCCGTTGCCGGAGATGAACCTGGTCGCGTTGCTGGCACGTCACAGCGGGTTGCTGGAGGGAGCGTGACCAAAGGCCCCACTCGCGGTTCGTTACTCGCTCTAGAGCGCGAGATAGACCCGGGACGGCGACGCGCCATCACGCGCTTGGGGTCGCTGGCGCTCTGGGCGGCGCTGTCGACGCTTCCCTTCGCGCGCGTTCGGGCTCGACCCGACAACGTGACAGCGGCTGACGCCGCGAGGCACGACGACGCCCCGGGTCCTGGGCCCGTCCAAGTCGGCGTCGACCGCTGCCCCTACTGCTCCATGAGCGTGATAGACGCGCGCTTCGCGGCCCAGCAGGTCACCGTTGGCGGTCGCGTGAACGTGTACGACGCGATCGAGTGCCTGGTGGACCACGTGGCCGGGCACGCCGGTCCGGCCCTGTCCACGGGCTGGTGCTACGTGGCGGATCACGCCGCGTCGACCCGAGACGCAGCGAGGCTGGTGAGCGTGCACGCGGCGACCGTCATACACCACCCACGTTTGCGCACGCCCATGGGGGGCGGGTTGATCGGCTTCGGCGACGCTGACGCTGCGGCTGCCTTCGTGGCCGAGCGAGGGCTGCGCGGAGTGCAGGCCTGGGACTGGGACGCGCTGGTGGCGCGCTCGGGAGAGCAACCGTGGGTTCCCGCGCTCTGAGTCCGGGGCGGGCCACGAGGCCCGTCACGCAGCGGCTCCCGCTAGCCGATCGGGCCGTCGGCCGGGCCGGCCGGATGCCCGCACCCTTGCCGCTCTGGCGGCTGGTGGAGCGCACGCTGCTGCGCGACCCGTGGGCGTGGTCGCTCCTGCCCGTGTTCGCCGCCGTGGGCTTCGCCTTCCAGGGACGAACTTCGGAGGTCGCGCTCGTGTCCCTGTACGGGGTGGCGCAGCTCGTGGTGCCGCCGGTGGTGATGGCGCTCGCGGTGCCGGTTCTCGCGTCGCGCGGAGCCTGGTCGTTGTGGGCCCCGGCCATGGCGAGACCGGGTGCAGGCTTCATCGCCAGCGCCCTCGGCGCGGCGCTCGGGCTCGGCTGGCCCGTCGCGGCCGCCACCCTAGCGGCGGCCGCGATCGCAGGCATCCCCCCAACCCAGGCGCTCTCCCTGCTCCTGAGCGTGGTGCTGACGGTGCTGCTCTGGACCCTGGTCGGAGCCGCGCTCTCGGCCTTCACCCTGAACCCCGCTCGGGCCCTGGCGGGCGGGCTGGCGTTGTGGGCGCTGGGCGCCATCGTCTACGAGCCTGCGCTGGTGGCCTTCGCCGTCGCCGCGGCCGAGTTCCGCTTCGAGCCGGTCCTGGCGTTCGCGCTGCTGGTCAACCCCGCCGAGTTGGGGCGGGTGGCGCTCGTGCGTGCCTTGGACGTGCCCGTCTTCGCGGGCCCTACCGGCGTACTGGTGGCGCGTGTGCTCGGTTCGTCGCCGCTCGTGTGGGCGGCCGCCGCCACGCTCGGCTGGTCGGCGTTGCTAGCGCTAGCGGCCGCGATCGTCTTCGGTAGGCGCGAGCGCTGATGTGCGCGAGACCAGGCAGCCTCGATCGTGCCCTCGGAGTCTCTGCCAGGTGTGTCGCGGCAGCGTTCGTGCTGGCGCTGCTGTTGGCTCCCTTCGGCTTGGCGCAAGGGCGTTTGCTGCCCGGTGAGCCGCTACCCCCGCTCCGCGGCGGCGAAGTGGTGCGGCTCGCACCCGGCATCCACACCGGTCCCTGGCGCATCGAGGCTCCTGACGTCACCATCTTCGCCGAGTCAGGCGCCGTCCTGGACGGAGGCGGTGCCGGCAGCGCAGTGACGCTGGCGGCTCCGGGCATCAAGGTGGTCGGGCTGCGCGTCACGGGCGTGGGACCGCGGGGTGATCTCTACGAGCCAGACGCGGCGTTCGAGCTCGATGGCTGCGCGAACTGTGAGCTGCAAGGCGTCGTCGCGGAGGGAGTCAGTGCGGCCCTGCGCGTGGAGGACAGCCCCGGGGTGAGCGTGCAGGGACTGGGTGCGAGCGGGACCGGCGAGGGACCTGGCGTCACGGCGTACCTGGCGCCAGAGCTACGGTTGAAGGACGTCACGCTCGAGGGCTTCCTGGACGGTCTGTACCTCGAGCGGAGCGATGGTCTGCAGGTGGCCGACACGACCGTGTCAGGCTCGCTGCGCTACGGCGTGCACCTGATGTTCAACCGGGGCGCGCTGATCGAACGCGTGCACGTGCATGGTGGTGGGGTGGGTTCGGCGGTCATGTATGGGCGCGGCACCCTGCTGCGCGATGTCACCTTCTCCGGCCACCGCGGCCCCATGGCGTTCGGCTTGTTGGTGCAAGAGGAGCGCGAGGCGCTAGTCGAACGCGCCACGCTACGAGGCAACACGATCGGGTTGCTCGCGGTGGCTGCCCCCGGTCTGGTGGTGCGCGAGGCCGTGTTCGACGCGAACGGCTTCGCGACGATGCTGCAGAGACTCCCAGCTTCCTTCGACACGGGGACACCGGACCAGGACACCAGGCTGGTGATCGAGGAGAGTCGCTTCGTGCGAAACGCTTTCGATCTGGCCCTCGACGACGACGCGGCAGACGTGCTGTTGCACGGCAACTCCTACGACCGGGCGCCACAACTGGACCTCGCCGGCGACGGCTACCTCGAGCTGCAGCACGTGGTAGGCACCTCCCTCGGGGCGCTGGCGGCGCGCCACCCAGACCTGTCCCTGCTGGCCTTCGGGCCCGCGATCGTGCTCTGGGAGGCCCTAGAGGCGCGGGTGCCCGGCGCGCGCTTCGGGATGCTGGCCGACTCGGCGCCGCGCGTGAGCGAGCGCACTCGCTCGGGCGGCGCCCGACCCACGGATGCGCTCGGCACCTGGGTGCTGGCGCTACTGCCGCTTGCCGGCGCGGCGCGCGCCGGGTTGCCGCGAGAGAGCCGGCGGTGATCCGCTTCGAGGATGTCACCTGGCGCGGTCGCGTGAGGGACGTTACGCTCGAGTTGCATCCTGGAGCCAGCGCGCTAGTCGGGCCCAACGGAGCTGGCAAGAGCAGCCTGCTCAGCCTCCTCGCGGGGCGCGCAGCTCCCCAGCGCGGACGCGTGCTCATAGGTGGCTTGTCGGCCCGCGATCCGCGCGCCGCGCCGTTGCGAGGTTACGTGCCGCAGAGCATAAGGCTGCCGGCAGGCGCTCGCGTCGACGAGGTCTTGTCGGTGGCGCGGCACCTGCGGCGCAGCGACTCGGACGCACTGGAGGAGGCCATCGAGAGGCTCGGATTGGATCCGCTGCTTGCGCGCAGGGTCAACACGCTTTCGGGCGGTGAGACGCAGCGCGTGGCGGTGGCGGCCGCCTTGCTCGGTCGACCGAGGGTCTGGCTGCTGGACGAGCCAGCCTCAGCGCTGGACAGCGAGGGCCTCGAGCGGCTCGCGACCTGGCTCGACGAGCACG
>SKSV01000177.1 GCA_007122815.1 Trueperaceae bacterium
TCTCTCCTGGGCTCGGATGGCGTTCTACGGGAACTACGAGGTCCATGTTGAGGCTGCCGACGACGGCGATTATCGGGTGGTCGCTCATGACGCTCCTAGCGTACGCCGGAGGCACGGCGAGAGACCGCCGTGAAGGCCGCCTCGTCGCCGAAGCGTTCGCTGGGAAGTAGCTCTCGCCAAAGTATGTGTTATCAAATCCCCCGCAGTCCGCTCGATCGCCGAATCGAGCACGCTCGCTGGCGGCACCCCGCTCGCACCAACGCTCACGAGTCACGTCTCTGGGGGATCATCGGGATCGGCGAGTACAGCGTGGTTTGGTAGCTGCTCAAGCTGGTAAGCATGACGAAGTATTGATAAGTTGTCTTATCAAACACTACGAACACAACTCATCTCGGCTTAGCCAACCTGCCGCCTAACCCTGGATCGACCTGGGAGCGCAAGCTCACTCCTTGCTCGCGATGTCCTCGATCCAGGTGATGGCTCGCATCGTCACCGGGAAGCCAGACGTCGTCGCCGCCAGGAACGCGACGTGGCGCATGTCGGCCACTTCGAGCCCTGCAGCGAGCCCTTGGCGCACGTGGCTGTGGGTAGCGCCTTCGGAGTTGCTGGCTATCGCCAGCGCCAGCTTCACGAGCCGCCGCTCGCGCTCGGACAGCGGGCCGGACTCGTGCGCCACCGAGGCGAAGCGCTCGTAAGCCTCCACCAGCTCCGGGTGTTGTTCCGTCAGACGTAGGTAGGGTGCGGGTTTCGACATGGTTCCTCCTGGGTGAGTGGTTCGACACCGCATCATGTCGGCGGCGTCGACGAGCTCCCAGGGGCATCCGTCTGACGGCCCCCGAACGTTCGCTCAGGGTTTGGCGGCAGCAGCGCGCACGCGGCCTGGCCTGGTGTAGAGCTGGTAGGTCAGGTCGCGCAGCAGCGAGAGCAGGACCGCAGCGCCGGTCTCGTCCGTATCCGGTATCTCCACGGCGTCTTCACTCGAGGGCACCAAGACCGTGCGCGCCAGCTCCTCCCACTCCCCTGCCAAACCGCTCATCGAGAGCATCTCCACCAGATGGGCCTCGACGCGGCCGGCACCGCCCTCACCGAAGTCGGCGATGAGCGCCGCCACGGCCCTCCTGCACATCGCAGCGAAGCCGTTGTGAGCATGCACCGACAGGCAACCAAGCGCCTCGCGCACCTCCTGAGCCACGCTGCTGGGGACGTGCTCGAAGTCGAAGGACTCCACCACCGGGAGCGCGATTCGCGGGTTGTCTACACGCGTCGGATCCCAATCGATGACGTCGTACCAGATCGGGATCGGCTTCAGGCACGCATCACAATGGTACGAGACCATGATCTCCCGCACCTTGGCGGCCTTGGCCTGGTTCTCGATGACGTCCTGCATGCGCGTGAAGCTTGCCCGCTGCCCGCAGTGCGGACAGGTGCCGCCACACCTCAACGAGTTCAGCGGACCCGGTGGTTGCGTGCCGTAGAACTGCAACATCGAAACACCATGTTACCTCGCTCCGGACGCCGTCAACGGCAACCGCTGGCTCTCCCTAAGCGCCCCGCGTGCGACCGTACGTCAGAGCGCTGCTCGGCGCTTGACCCAACGCAGCAGCCGCCCCTCCTCGTCCTCGCGTTCTTCTGAGAGCTCGAAGCCCGTCTTCTCCAACACCCGCACGGAGGCGGCGTTGGTGACGAGGCACTCTGCGACGACGGCGGTTACCTCTGGGTGCTCCAGGAGCCAGTCGACGAACGCACCACCCGCTTCGCTCGCGTAGCCCTGATCGCGGCGGCCCTCCACGGTCGCGTAGCGCACCTCGACGACGCCAGCGGCGTCAGGGAGCGCGGTACAACCGACCTGGCCGACGGCCTCGAACGCGGCGCGATCCACCACGATCCCGTTCCAGGGTTCGGGCGCCTGTTGGCGTCGAAGCTCGAGGAGATCTGGGAGCCCTGCTAGCCGATCCCCGGGCCAACCTGGCGGGACGCGTACGGGCACGATCGCACCGTCGACCTCCAGGTCGAACTCGAACTCGTCGAGCTCGGCGCGCCTCGCGAGTGCCTCGCTGGGCGTCGGGACGACCAGCGTCCGGTCGGTCTCGATGGTGAAGGCTGGGGGCATGCGTACCACGACCCTCCCGCGCACGGTTGCTGCGTCGAGAGACAGCCTACGCGACCGCCGGACGGGAGATGGCGGGTGTCGCGGCCAAGTGACCCGCTTAGGGTGTCGTCGAACTGCCGGTCAGGTTCCCATCAGCCTGGGGTACACCAGCCGGAACCGCAGGCAGACCACCGGCATGAAGTCGCTAGCGCCCCAACCGTTGCTCGCGCATTGCCGTTCGAAGGCCGCACCGTAGGTGATGCGCCAGTAGTTCAGCGAGAGGTCGCCCTCCCCCAGGTCGGCGGCGACGTACTCGTCGACGTCCGCGAAGGGCATGACCTTGCTCTCCACGACCTCGATGACCGCCTGTGGCCTCCCAGCCCCATCGCGCAACACCCGCAGGTTCCCTGGCTGTGGCGGCCGCTCCCCGCGCGCCTCGAACGCCCACAACAAGCTCGTGCTGGCGCGCTGATGACCGGCGAGAACGCGCTGCAACCGGGCTTCGGCGACCTCGCCATCTTCATCAAGCTCCAAGTACCCGACATCGCGCCCCTGGACGTCGAACGGAGCCGACGCCAGTAGCGTCGACACCAAGGGCTTGACGGAATCCGTTGCGTCCATGCACTCGCCTCCCCGAGGCCATCGCCCGAGCCACCCGAAGCGACCGGATTCGGGCTCGTTCCAACGATGCTAGCGCTCGCCTCGCGGGCTTCGATGTACGGATGTCATACCGGCGACGATCAGGCGTCAAGGCGCGCGCTGGCGCTCACCAGAGCGTTCAGGGCCGGCTCGACCTCGTCGCGTGAGCGAAGGCCCGCCACGAGTTGCTCGGCGGCTCCGCGCAGCGCGAAGACCAGGCCGCGCGACATGGCGTGTGACGCGCCGACTCCCTCGACCGGCCGTAGCGCCCCGACGAGGCGCTCGTCTAGCCGCTGCCGGCGATCGCGTTCTGCCTCCTCAGGAGCATGCGGCTCCACCGGAGCGCGCACCATCACCCGGTACCCCTCGGGCATGGCCTCCACGGCGTCGAGGAAGGCGGACACGACAGCCTGGCGGTGGACCTCCAGATCGATGTCGGCCACCGTCTCGACGGCCTCCAGTACTCGTGCCGTGAGCTCGTCGCTGAGGGCTTCGAGCAGTCCCTCCTTGGAACCGAACTCGGTGTAGAAGACCATCGTCGAGCATCCCGCGTCTCGCGCCAGCGGCCGCATCGACAGCCCTTCGAGTCCCGCTGCCTCCAGCCGCTCGCTCGCGACCTGCAGCAGTCTCGAGCGCAGCGCAGCTCGCGCGGCACGCTTCGCATCGTCGTAAGCCGACGTTGGCTCGCTCA
>SKSV01000007.1 GCA_007122815.1 Trueperaceae bacterium
GCCCGGCTCGACCACGCGCTGCGTCTAGGCATGATGGTCTCCCTTCGCCGGCGACCGTAGCGCAGGTCGCGGCTGCATGATGTTGCACAGGCCGCCTTGAAGATGAGTGCCGGCGGCGTGGCAGGCTCGGCAGGCATCACGCCCGGTGGACCACGAGTGGGCCCCGTACGGGCGAGAGCGATCGGGTTCTCCTCGCCGACTCATGAGCCTGGGACGCGTATGTTGATGCGATGACCACTACCGGACTCGATCAAGCGGTGACCGGCCGCGAGTTCGAGGCTCTGCCCGAGGTGTGGCGAGCCTGCTTCGGGCTCGCTTGGGAGGCGCTCCGCGCTGGGTCGCTGCCCATCGGCGCCGTGGTCGTGGACGGTGAGGGGCGCATCGTCGGGCGCGGCCGCAACAGGCTTGCGGAGGCGGTCGAGGCGTCGCCGCACCTGCCGGGGACGCCTTACCTCACGGGTACCCCGCTAGCTCACGCCGAGGTGAACGCGCTGCTCGAGGTCGGCTTCCGACCGCCGGGGCCACGACCCGTCTTGTTCACCACGACCGAGCCTTGTCCGCTCTGCATGGGCGCCGCGCGCATGGTGGGCGTTGCACGCGTCGTGTTCGCGGCGCGCGATCCGTGGGCGGGCTGCGCGGCGATGGCCGAGACCGTTCCGTACCTCGTGCGCGCGGGGCCGCTGGCGGAGGGGCCGGTGCCCGCCATGGAGGACGCTCTGGTTGCGTTGCAGACGGCCGTTCACCTGGCCGTCGACGCGAGCCCCCACGACTTCCTGTCGGTGTGGGGGGAGGTGTTGCCGGGCGCGGTTGCCACGGGTCGGGCACTCCACGGGGACGGGGTGATCGCTGCGCTCGTCGAGAGGCAAGCGCGGCCGAGCGAGGTGTGGGAGACGCTGGTAGCTTCCCTGCCCGGGGCGTGAGCGGAGCCGGGCCACGCCGCGGCTCGCGGCACCTCGGTGTCGGGAATGGTCGCGGCTCACTTCGGACGAGGTGCTCGACGTGCACATGGCCTCGTGGCGCGGTTACCGCAGCTGGGTTTGCGGCCGCCTCGACGTCGCGACGGGCCTCAACCACTGCTCCCGCTCGACGGCTCCGGAACGTGGGTGCCGAAACCGCCGGCGGACGAACGCCGGAAACCCGTGCGGGGCGGGAGTCGGGGCGAGCGTGGTGAGGCGAGGTGCTCCGGCACCGTTCCCTCCACCCCGAGCGCCAGGCGTAGGACCGGGATCCCCGCCTTGAGGAGTTCCGAGAAGTAGAGCTCGAGGTCGGCGAGCGGGTCGTCCGAGGCCCCCGGAACGACGTACACCACGCGCTCGATGCCGTGACGGGTGAGCAGTCCGGGGCCGGGGAGGATGGAGTCGTCGAGGTAGTAGCGGTTGTCGAACTCCGAGGGGCGACCGCGGCGCTCACCCAGCCGCTCCCGGTCGCAGATCCACAGCGGGGGTGCATCGGGACGCAGTTCCTGCCGCACTCCGTTCACCGTCGATGCCCACCTCAGTAGCTCGGCCAGGACATGCTCGGGGCGCAGCACGCCCTTCTCGTGAGGCCAGTTGTCGAAGGTGCACACGGGCTGGCACCCTGCTGCGCCGATGAGCCAGGCTGCCGCCTCGACCGAGCGAGGCCCCGGGAGGTCGAGGATCGTCCAGGTGCCGGGGGTGAGCCAGGCCGGAGCGGGCGCGCCGGGGCGAGCGCCGTCTGGGAGCTCCGGGTGCGCCGTCGGGCGTGCCGGCGATCCGGGAGGAGACGCGGGCCCGACGGCGTCGGCTTGCAGTCGGTCGAGCGCGGCGAAGAGGGGCACGCAGTGGTACGGCACCCACGGTCCCGCAGGGTGTGGGGCCCAGGTGTCGAACAGGACGGCGGGGCTCAGGTACGTCCTCCACTGACTCCCGCCCAGGGCGTCCATACCCTTCGGGTCACCCACCCCCAGCCGTCGCCGGAAGAGTGAGCCTGGGAGGATCCTGGGGAGCCGCAGGCTCCCCAGGGCCTCAAGCAGCGCGGACCAGCGTCGCCACATGGAAGGCCTCGTGGGTGATGAGAGGTCGGCTGGCGGCCCGGCTGTAGTAGCCCGCGAAGCGCCCGTTGACTAGGTAGGCGCCGATCGCCGGGTAGAGGGGTCCGGAGGTGAAGGCGATCGCACGCACCCGGAAGCGTTCCTGGATGCAGAAGGCTCGGGGTTCCCGCACTGCCTCCGCGAGAGCGGCGTCCCACTCGCGTTCGGTCACCAGTGAGCCGAGCACGACGGAGTCTCCCATGCGACCGAAGGAGCGCTTGAGCACCCAGCGGTCGCGCTCGTCCCGGAGACGCTCCACGCTCTCCGGCTGGAACGGCTCAGTGTGCGGGCAGTGGCGGGCCACGATTTCGCGGTCCTCGGGTGAGAGCATGCCGTCCTCCTGCCACAGCGCGAACACCGTCTTGCTCTGACGCACGAGTCCCCGGACGGGGTTCATCATCGGTAGGCGGCTGCCATGGCGACGCCAGGCACGAAGGTTGGGTAGACGCGCCATCCACTCACCTGGGTAGAAGCGGAACGCCGCGTCCACCTTCTCGCCTAGGAACCGCGGTCCGCGCAAGCCGAAGCGACCGTCCTCGAGGTGCTCCGGCGAGGCGAGCACCGTGCGGTGCCCGGCATCCCGCAGCCACTCCTCCAGTACCAGCATGTGCTGTAGGTCCTCGGAGTAAGCGGTGGCGTAGAGGAGCGCGACGGTGTGGTAGGGCGCGAACGCATCGAGGAAGCTAGTTCGCAGGTCGCCCTCCCAGTGGAGCCCGTCCCCGGGTCCGCCGAGGAGACCCGGGATCCCGGCCGCCTCGTTGAACCCGCCGGGCACGTCCTCGTTGAACTCCGACACCATCCAGCGGCCGTCTTCGGTGGCGAACAGGTCGTAACGGGCGCACTGGAGCGTCTCTTCAGGTCCGTCGGTTACGAGGGGGTGTACGGGTTCGGGAATGCCGAGCGCCCGCAGGGCTTCGGGGTCGGCTAGAACCCGAGATTCGAAGCGGCCGAGCGCCTGGTGGAGCGCCTCGACGGTGCGCACTACCTGCTCGTGGTCCTCGCGGTCCAGGACCAGGCTCTCGGACAGGACCAGTCGGTTCCCACAGGCGTACGTGTCCCACTTGAACCAGCGGAAGCGGAGCGCGTGGAAGAGCGCCTCCTCCGCCGCGCGGTCGAGACCCCACGGATGCACTCCGATCATCCTGCACCCAAGGAAGCGTCGAGCAAGCGGTTGAGCCCCCAAGCCGAGAGGCCCAGGAGTACGTAGGCGATCGCTTCCAGGGTGCGGCGGGTGTCCGAGGGCGCATGCGAAGGACCCGCGTCACCTGCGACGTCACCCGTGCGGCCGGCCGGGGTGCCGGCCGCGGCCAGCCCCGCGAAGAGCTCGCGCGCTATCACCAGGGCGGCCAGCACGCCGAAGGTGAGAA
>SKSV01000201.1 GCA_007122815.1 Trueperaceae bacterium
ATCGTCATAGCCGTGGCGGCCACGGCCTTCGCCCTGGCGCTCATGGTGCGTATGCATGAGGAGACCGGGCTCACCAGCCTGACAGGGGACGACGATGACGACTGAGGCCCTCACGGTGCTGGTCTTCGCGCCGCTGGTAGCTGGGCTGTTGATCATGGTGGCGCCTTCGCGGGCCGCCCTCCCGGTGGCCGTGGTGGCCTTGCTCGCGCTGCCTCCTGCCCTGACCGTGTTGACGCAGTCGGTCTGGAGGGGCGGCGCCACGAGCCTCGCGCTGGCCGGTTTCGTCCCGCCACTTGGGATAGTTTGGCGTGCCGATCCTCTGAGCCTGACCATGCTCTGGCTCACTCTGGTGGTGGTGCTGCTGGTCAGCCTCCACGCGCTCGCGAGCTTCCCGCCGGCGAGCGCTGTCGGGCAGCGCTTCTGGCCCCTGTGGCTGATCCTGGTCGCCAGCATCCACGCTCTCTTCCTCTCCGCGGACCTGTTCAACCTCTACGTGACGCTGGAGCTGGTGACCCTGGCGGCGGTGGCGATGATAGCCATCGGCGGCAAGCCCGCCGCGATGCGCGCCGCCATGCGCTACTTGCTCCTGGGCCTGATGGCGTCGCTCTTCTACCTGCTTGCGACGGCGCTGCTGTACGGCCAGACCGGCACGCTCGACCTCTACCAGGTCGGTGAACGGCTGGAGGACCCTGGCACCGCGGTCATCGCGCTCGCTCTCATGTTCACGGCCCTGTTGGTGAAGTCGGCGATCGTGCCGCTTCACGTGTGGTTGCCCGCCGCGCACGGCAAGGCGCCTGGGCCGGTGAGCGCGGTGCTCAGCGCGCTCGTGGTGAAGGTGACGCTGTACATGATGATCCGCCTCTGGTTCTGGACGGGCAGCGGGGTGGTGACCGAGTGGGCCGCGCTCGTCCTCGGAGCTCTCGGAGCAGCCGCGATCCTGTACGGTTCGGTGGCGGCGATCCTGCAGAAGCGCCTCAAGATGCTCGTCGCCTACTCGACGGTCGCGCAGCTCGGTTACGTGATGCTGCTGTTCCCTCTGGCGTCGTCGGCCGCCTTCCGCGCCGTGACGTTCCACATCGTCGCGCACGGTGTCGCGAAGGCTGCCATGTTCCTCGCCGCCGCGAACATCCTGAGCACGCTGGGCAGCGACCGCCTCCAGCGTCTGGTAGGCATCGATCAGCGCCTGCCGGTCAACGTGCTGGCTTTCGCACTCGCCGGGGTCAGCATCATGGGGTTGCCGCCCAGTGGGGGCTTCGTGGCCAAGTGGATGCTGCTCGAGGCCGCTTGGTTGCAGCAGGGTTGGGTGTGGGTTGCGGTCGTGAGCGCGGGTAGCTTGCTCGCGGCCGCGTACGTGTTCAGGGTGGTGGCACTGGCGTACGCCTCGCCTCGGCGGGTTCCCGCCGGTGAGCGTGCTGGCGGTCCGGTGGTACCGGTGCGCCGCGGCTTCGCTTTCACCAACGTCTCCGCGCTGCTCCTGGCGGTCCTCGCGATAGTGCTCGGGCTTGCGTCGGCGCCACTTCTGGCGCTCGTCGACGCAGGCCTTCCCCCGGGGATGAGCCCGTGAGCGAGGTCGTTTCCCACCCCCTTCCCGTCGCCGTGGTGCTCGTCTCGCTGCTGGCGGGCGTTGCGATAGCCATGCTCGGTGAGCGACACCAGCGCTTGCGCACCGTGCTCAACCTCTCCGCGGCGGTCGTGAAGCTCCTGCTCGTACTCTGGATCGCTGCCCTCGTGCTCTCGGGGGTGGTCCCCGAGTACCGCTTCGCGCTGGTACCGGGCTTCGACCTGGTGCTGCGGGCGGACTCGCTGAGCGTGCTCTTCGCCTCGCTCTCCTCGGCTCTGTGGCTGGTGACGACCGTTTACGCCATCGCCTACCTCGAGCGCTCCGCCAACCGCGCGCGCTTCTTCGGGTTCTTCAGCATCTGCGTCACCGCAACCATGGGCATGGCGATGGCCGGTAACCTGCTTACCTTCTTCGTCTTCTACGAGCTCCTCACGCTGGCGACCTGGCCGCTCGTCGTGCACACCGGCTCCCGTGCCGCGCTCCGGGCTGGCCGCGTGTACCTCAACTTCACGCTCGGCGGCAGCGCTCTGTTCCTAATCGGCCTGATCTGGCTCTACGCTCTGGCGGGACCGCAGGACTTCATAGCGGGGGGGAGCCTCGGGGGGCTCGAGCTCGACGACGGCAGCGGACTGCGTACCGTCTTCGTGCTGATCGCCCTAGGCATGGGCGTGAAGGCCGCCTTGGTGCCGCTGCACGTCTGGCTGCCGCGCGCGATGGTGGCGCCAGCGCCCGTGAGCGCCTTGCTGCACGCGGTGGCGGTCGTGAAGGCCGGTGCCTTCGGCCTCGTGCGGCTCGTGCAGGATGTGTTCGGTTGGGATCTCGCTTCCGAGTTGGGATTGGCCCAGGCGCTCGCTATCGCCGCGTCGTTCACCATCATCTATGGCTCTCTGGTGGCCTTGCGTCAGGAGGACCTGAAGAAGCGCCTGGCCTACTCGACCGTCAGCCAGGTCTCCTACATCGCGCTCGGGATCGCGGTCGGAGGGCCTCTAGCCACGGTTGGGGGGATGGTCCACCTGGTCCACCAGGGGGTGATGAAGATAACCATGTTCTTCTGCGCGGGCACCTTCGCCACCTTGCTCGGTGTCACCCGCATCGACCAGCTCGACGGGATCGCGAAGCGCTTGCCCTGGAGCGCAGCGGCCTTCTCGGTCGCGGCGCTGGGCATGATCGGGCTGCCTCCGATGGCGGGTTTCATCAGCAAGTGGTACCTGGGCGCGGGTGCGGTGGCCAGCGGGCAGCTCTGGGTGGTCGGGGTGCTCGTCGCCAGCACCCTGCTCAACGCGGCCTACTTCCTTCCCATAGTGGCGCGCATGTGGTTGCGTCCCGCTCCCGAGAGCTGGCCCGGAGGAAGCACGCCGAGCCGTTGGGTGGCGATGGGGTTGGTGGCGCCGGCCTTGGCGACGGCCGTCTTCACCATCGCTTTCGGGGTGCTGGCCGGTTCGACCTACAGCCCGCTCGACTGGGCGATCGTCATCGTGCAGGAGTACGTTCCGTGAGCGTCGCCCTGGCGCTGCTGCTGCCGCTGGTGAGCGCTCTGGTGCTACCGGCGGGGGGCAGGTCGAGCGCGTGGGCGAGGTGGCTCGCGCCGCTCGCCCCGCTAGGTCTGCTGCTCCCGCTGGCGACCCGGCAAGAGGTCGACTGGCCCTGGGCCCTGCTCGGGCTCGACCTCGGTATCGACCCATGGGTGCGCCCCTTCGCGATCCTGACGGCTCTGGCGTGGAGCCTGGCAGCCTGGTACGCGCTGGACACGGTGATGGGGGACACCCGACGCTTCTGGTTGGGTTGGTCGCTGAGCCTTTCGGGCATGGTGCTGGCGGTGCTCGCGCAGTCGTTGGTGGCGTTCTACTTGGGCTAC
>SKSV01000267.1 GCA_007122815.1 Trueperaceae bacterium
AGGTCCCTGCACGAACCCTGCCAGACTCCGAAGGTCTCCTGCAGGAGGCCGAAGAGAGCCTCCGGCTCCACCCCACCCGCAACCGCCAGGATGGCTCCGGCAGGACCAAGTCTCTGGAAGGCGTCGCGGCGCACGTCCTCCGCCCGCAGCGCCTCGAGGTGCTGGCGCTCGCCGTAAGCGCTGCGGCCGTGTGAGCTGGTGAAGTAGGCTGCCACGAGCGCTTCGCCAGCGCGCTGCGCGGGTGAGTCGAGCGTCGCGGCGAGGTCCTGGAGCGCCAGCGCCCGGACGTTCTCGAAGCTCTCGTCCCTGAGGCCGGGCGCGCGCACGACATCGGCGAGGAGCGGCAGCACGGCGGCGGCGTCTCGCGCCAGGAAGGCGGCGGAGAGGCTGAGCGTCTCGCGTCCTACCCCTCCACCGCGACGGGCCCCGAGGGCGTCGAGCGCGGAGGCGTGGGCGCGGGCATCGAGCTCACCGGCGCCGCGCTGGAGCCACTCCGACAGGAGCGCCGCGGTACCGATGGCGTCGTCCGGGTCGTTGGCGGATCCGATCGGCAGCAGCAGCACCAGGCTAGCGGTCTCGAGCCAGGGCATCGGCTCCAACACCACACGTAGGCCGTTCGGCAGCCGACGGTCGAGGAGCGGTGTAGCGGGGTTGGTCACGCCGGGGAGGATAGCACCGGCCAGTCGACGCTCACGTACCGGCGCCGCCGAAGGTGTAGCGGCGGCAGAGTCGGACGGCGGGCGGCCGACCGCAGCGCGGCATCAACCTGGGCCCACCGTCACCTCGTGCACCAACGAGGGACGGGGCAGCTCCAGGAGCGCCACGATCTGCGCGGCAACCGCCTCAGGTCTGACGAAACGCTCGGGATCGTACTCGATCCCCTCGGATTCGTGCACGGTGGCTTGCATGGGGGTGGCGGTCCGGCCCGGGTACACGCTGGTGACGCGGAGCTCCGGCTCCTCCTGGCGCAGCGAGTCCGCTAGCGCCCGCAACGCGAACTTGCTCGCAGCGTAGGACGACCACCTGGCGTTCGCGCGTTTGCCGGCAGTGCTGTTGACCATCACCACGTGGCCGTGCCCGGAGCGCAACGCCGGGAGCAGCGCGTGAGTGAGCGCGTACGGCGCGCGCAAGTTCAGCGCCAGGTGCTCGTCCAGGACGCCGACGGGTGAGTCCGCCACGGATCCCAGGCGCACCATGCCCGCAGCGTGCACCAGGGCGTGCAGCTCGCGCTCACCCAGCGCCGCGACGAGTTCCTCTACGGCCCCCTCCTGCGTCAGGTCCGCCACGCGGACGCCCACGGTCGCGTCAACGGAGAGAGCGCGGGCGACCGCTCGCTCGCTGGCTTCGCTGCGCCCACGGTCGCGCCCGTGGAGCAGCAGTGACCAGCCGGCCTCGGCGAGCGCGAGGGCGGTGGCTGCGCCTATACCGCTCGACGCTCCCGTGACGAGGGCGAGTCGCGGCGAGGATGACCTCACGCTGGGCTCCCGCTGCCCCGACGCGGCGCTCACGGCCTCACCTCGGTCGTGAGCCTCGAGGCCGCCGCGACCATCTCGCGCGTAGCGCGCTCCAGGTCACCCGAGCCGGCGAGGCTCGTGCCGATCAGCACCGCGTCGGCCAGGCCGGCCAGCGGCGTCAGGCTCTGCCCGTCCCGGTACCCCGACTCCGCCACCCAGAGCACCTCGCGCGAGCCAACCCCCCCGTCGAGCAGCGCCCGGCCACGCCGGATGAGCCTGGGGGCGAGCGAGAGGTCGATCTCGAGGCTGCGCAAGTCGCGGTTGTTGACCCCGATGAGGTCGGCGCCGGCCGAGATCGCGACCTCCAGCTCGGTCTCGTCGTGGACCTCGACCAGGGCGTCGAGCCCCAGCGCCCCTGCCGCCGTCAGGTAGTCGCGCAGCGCGTCACCGACGAGCGCCACGATCAGCAGCACGGCGGCTGCGCCGTCCGAGCGAGCCTCGTGGAGCTGCGCAGGGTGCACCACGAAGTCCTTGCGGAGCGCGGGCAGCTCACTGGCGCGCGTGACCGCGAGCAGGTGCTCCCGCGCGCCCCCGAAGTGACGGGGTTCGGTCAACACCGAGAGGGCGGCCGCCCCGCCGGCCTGGTAGGCGAGCGCGGCCTCGACCGGGTCGAGCTCGGCGATCGCGCCTCGCGAGGGGGAGGCGCGCTTGACCTCGGCCAGGAGCGCGATGCCCGGGCGCTCCAAGGCAGCGCGCAGGCGTCCAGGACCGGCGCTGCCCGGGGAGACGCGCGCGGGCGCGACCGCACGCGCGGCCGCAGCAGCACCGTCGAAGCCGTCGGCGCCCGCGAGATCACCCGCGCCCGCGTAGTCGTCCGCTCGCTCGCGCGCGATCGCACCCAGCACCCCCGGCACCTCATCCAGCGCGGCGCGGCCGAGAGGTGCGGGCCAGGCGACCTCGCTCGAGCGCGACTCAGTACGTGTGGAAGCCACGAGCTCCTCCCGCCTCACCCCAGATGACCTCGACGTCCTCCACCAGGGCATGGGTGGGGCCGTTCCGGACGTGAACCAGCAGCGTCTCCAGCGCCTCGCGGCGACCCTCGGCCATGACCTCCACGCGGCCGTCCGGCAGGTTCTCGGCGTGCCCGGCTAGGCCGAGGTCGCGGGCGTGGCGCTGCACGAAGGCGCGGTAGCCCACGGCCTGCACCCTGCCGCGCACCATGGCCGTGATGCGCTCGTGTCTGGCGGCACTCGTCGCGTCAACCATGGTCGGCATGCTACCGCGAGCGCTCATCTTCTAGTGCTAGGCTCCTCTCGTGACGACGACCCCCCGACGTCGACCAGGACGCGTCTGGCCGTTGAGCGTGCGGTCGTCGCCGCCCTCTCCCTGATGCCCAGACGCACCACCCTATCGCTCGCGCTGGTGACCTCCGCGCTGATCCTGCTGGGGTTGCTTCCCGGTCACCCCGGCGTGCGTGAGCCCCTGCTCGCTTGGGCGCTGGGGTTCGCGTCCGAAGCGGGCGTGGGGATCACCTACGCCAGCAGCCACGGGAACCTCTGGAGCGGCTTCCGCCTTGCGGCCGTGAACGTGCGGGCCGAAGGCATCGACCTGCGCGCCGACGACCTCCGGGTGGCTTGGTCGCTCCCGCCGCTCCTGACGGGCGAGCTCCCGCTGCGCGTCCAGCTCGGGAGGCTAACGGGCGACGTCGACGTCGAGCGCTCGCTGGCGGGGCTCGCGACGCCCGCCGCCCCGCGCGCTCCCGCCTGGTACGTGCCGCAGATCCGCTGGCAGGAGCTGAGCGTACGCAGCGCTGACGTGAGCATCGCCGAGGTTCCCTTCACTCTTCCCGACCTGAGCCTCGAGGACCTGACGCTCTCCGGCGACGGCGACGACGTCTCCCTGGAAGCGCGGTTGGTGACCGCCGAGGGCCAGATGTCGCTGGTAGGGCGGGCCGACGCTCGC
>SKSV01000067.1 GCA_007122815.1 Trueperaceae bacterium
CGATGACGACCTCCACGCGGTCGCCGGGCGACAACCGCCCGACCCCGTCCGGTGTCCCGGTGAGCACGAGGTCGCCGGGCGACAGGGTAACCACGCGGCTGAGGTACGAGAGGATGTTCGGGACGTCGAAGATCATGTCGCTCGTGCTGGCGTCCTGGCGGGTGTCGCCGTTGATGAGGGTGCGCAGGCGCAGCTCGCCCGGCTCGAGGTCGGTCTCGAGCCAGGGTCCCACCGGGCAGAAGCCGTCGGCGGACTTGGCGCGGAACCACTGCATGTCGCTGCGCTGCTTGTCGCGGGCGGTCACGTCAACGGCGCAGGTGAAGCCGAGCACGTAGGAGAGCGCGTCCTCGGGGGCCACGTCGCGCATGCTCCGCGCTACGACCACCGCTAGTTCACCTTCGTACTGCAGGTCGTCGGTCCAGCTGGGGTAGGGGATGTCGTCGCCGGGGCCGCGCAGGGTGTTGAGGCCCTTCAGGAAGATGCCTGGTTCCTGCGGCAGGTCGTCGCTCGAGCCGCCCATCTCGCGCACGTGCTGGGCGTAGTTCTTGCCCACGCAGGCGATCACGCGAGGTTCGCAGGGGGCGAGCAGCGTGACCTCGGAGAGGTGGACCTGGTGACCGGTCGGGGAGCCCATCATGCCGCTCAACTGCTGCACGGAGCCGCCTTGGAGCTCACCCCAGTGGACGCCGTCGTAGCTCTGGTACCGGACGCGTATCACGTGCCCTACTGTAGCAGCCGCTCAGGGGCGGGCCGCTTCGCGGCGTTGGCGCAACAGGCCGTCGACCTCGCTCCAGGCGGCCATCGCCGCGAGGAGCTCGGCTTCGGCCGCCTGGTAGGCCTCGCCGAGGTCGGCGAGCTCGCCGGCCAACTCGCCCGCCTCCTGCGCCTCGGAGTTCCGGCGCTCCAGCTCGTGCTCGGCGGCGGCAAGCAGCGCGGTGCGGCGCTCCACCTCGGCCTCCAGGCGTTCGGCCTCGCGCTCGAGCTGCCAGGTGCTGCGCTCGTCGCCGTCGGGCCGGGGGGCGGTGCCGCGGGCCGCGTCACCGCTCGTGCGCGCCGAGGCCGGCTCACCCTGCTCACCTGCGCGCTGCGGGCGCCGCGAGCGCCGCTGGCGCTGGAAGTAAGCCCAATCGCCGCGGTAGTCCTCGAAGCGACCGTCCTCGACCTCCCACACGCGCTGCGCCAGGCGCTCGCAGAGGCGCCGGTCGTGCGACACCACCAGCAGCGTCCCCGCGAACGCTTCCAGCGCCGCCTCGAGCGCCTCGATCATCTCGAGGTCCAGGTGGTTCGTCGGCTCGTCGAGCAACAGGACGTTGGCCTCCTGGAGCGTCAGGTCGAGCAAGGCCAGGCGGGCGCGCTCGCCGCCCGAAAGGTCGGCGACGCGCTTGTACTGGGCCTCGAACGGGAAGAGGAAGCGGCCGAGCAGGTCGTGCGCGGCGCGCTCCCCCACCAGGCGCAGGAGCGTCTCCACGAGGGTGGCGTCGGGGTCGAAGCGCGCCAGGCTCTGATCGAAGTAACCAACGCGCACGCGCGCACCCCAGCGCACCGCGCCGCGCGGGTCGTCGCTGGAGCGCTCGCCGGTGAGGGTGCGGAGCAAGGTGGTCTTGCCCGAGCCGTTCGGCCCGACCAACACCACGCGCTCACCGCGGCGCAGGTCGAGGTCGACGCCGTCGAAGAGCGTGCGCGGACCGAAGGTGGCGCGCAGGTGCCGCGCGTCGAGGACCAGATCGCCGCTGTCGGGCGCGGCGAACTCGAAGCGTGTGGTGCGACCCTCCGCCTCGGGCCCCTCGAGCATCTCGGCCTCAAAGCGAGCCAGGCGCACCTCCATGGACTTCGCGCGGCGGTGGAGCTTGGCGTTCTGGCCCGCCCAGCGCTTCATCTGCGTGGCCGCAGCGGCGAGGCGCTCCCGCTCCTTGGCCTGGGTGTCGCGGGTGCGCGCCTCGAGGCGATCGCGTTCGCGTTCGGCCTCGCGGAAGCGGCTGGGAGGCAGGTCGGCTTGCCGGAGGCTGGCGTTGCGCACCTCCACCGTGCGGTCGCAGGCGCCGTCTAGGAAGGCGCGGTCGTGGGAGACCACCACCACGGCCCCGGGGTAGCGCGCCAGGAAACCCTCGAGCCACGTGCGCATGTCCAGGTCGAGGTGGTTCGTCGGCTCGTCGAGGAGCGCGATGTCGGGCTGCGCCATCAGGAGCCGGGCGAGGTTGAGGCGGGTGAGCTCGCCGCCCGAGAGGCGCGCGACGTGCTCGTGACCGCGATCGGCGAAGCCCAGAGCGTGCAGCACCGCGTCGCGCCGCGCGCGCCGGGCGTAACCGCCTCTGCGCTCGAAGGCCTCGTGCAGCGGCTCCCAGCGGGCGTAGCGCTCAGGGTCGTCGAGCCCCGCGCGCTCGAGGGCTTCGAGCTCCGCTTGCGCGGCGTCGAGCTCGCCGAAGGCGGCGTCGGCCACGCCGGCCACGGTGGCGCTCTCGGGGAAGCGCGGGGCCTGCTCGAGCACGCCGATCTGGACTCCCTCGCGTACGCTGACGTGACCGCCGTCGGGCGTCTCGACTCCGGCGAGGAGCCGTAGGATGGTGGTCTTGCCGCTGCCGTTTCGACCGATGAGCGCCGTGCGGTTGCCCGGCGTCAACTCCAGGTGGACGCCGGCGAGCACGGTCTGCTCCCCGTACCACTTGTGGACGTCGTGCAAGCCGGCCAGGACCATTCGGCAAGTTTACGCCCCGGGCGCGACTGGGCGCGTCCGGGGCGGGGTGTGAGGGGGCTCTGTTGCGAGCCTCTTAGCTCAGCTGTAGCGGATGTTGTTCTCGACCTCGAGGTCGAAGGCGTGGAGGAAGTCGAGGTCGACGAGCAGCTCGGCTTCGTCTCCGGGCTGGACGCGCGCGTGCGGGTCGACGCGAGCGACGACCGACTGGTCTCCACCCACGCTGGCGAGGATGTGGGTCTCGGCTCCGAGCGGCTCCACCACTTCGACCTTGACCTTGATGGCGTTCTTGTTCTCGGCGATCTTGCCGCCGGGCAGGTCGAGGTTCTCGGGGCGCATCCCCACGTAGACCTTCTTGCCGTTGTAGGCCTGGAGCTTCTGAGCGAGCTCACCCACGGGCCTGATGTCGAACTGTGGGCTCACGAGGTTGCCGTTCTGTACGTCAGCAATGAGGAAGTTCATGGCCGGCGAACCGATGAAACCCGCCACGAACTTGTTGACTGGCTTGTCGTAGAGCTCGATGGGGTTGGCGACCTGCTGGATCAGGCCGTCCTTCATCACCACGATGCGCGTGCCCATCGTCATGGCTTCCACCTGGTCGTGGGTGACGTAGACGGTGGTGACGCCGAGGCGCAGGTGGAGCTTCTTGATGGAGGCGCGCATTTCGACGCGTAGCTTGGCATCGAGGTTCGAGAGCGGCTCGTCCATCAGGAAG
>SKSV01000300.1 GCA_007122815.1 Trueperaceae bacterium
CGTCGATGAAGCGGCCGAGGAGGTCGCCGACTGCGCCCGCCTCGCGGTAGCGGTGCATCTCCTCGACGCTGACGTAGCCACCCTTCACGAAGCTGGCGTTCTCGTCCATCGCCCCCACGCCTATGAGCGCGTGGGCGGCGGTCCGCGCGATCTCGAGCACCTCTTCGACGGCTGGTTCGCGCATCAGCGCGGACGCCGTGGAGGGGTTTGAGACGACCAGGGGAGAGGGGATCATGTAGAGCCGCTGCGCTTGAGCGAGGGCGGGGTCGAGGCTCCCTATCATCGGGACGTAGGTGCTGACGCCGCCGGTCAGGGTCACCACCGACGCCCCCGTGCGTCCCAGCAGGTACCCGAGACGGTTCACGGTCCTGGTGACGGTGTCGCCCCAGCCGATGGCGAGAAGGCTCTTGTCGCCCATGAACGGCATGAGGTAGGAGGCGGCCGCCTGCGCCAGGCGCTCGTTGAGCTGCGCCACGCTGGCGCCAGGGGCGTTGCCAGGGGCCGGGTCGAGTGCCGGTATCACGATCGCCTCTCTCAGCGCGTGGGCCGCTCGGAGGCGCGTCTCGAGTTCTAGGCAACCACGGTGCTTCGAGTGGATGGTGATGCCGATGATGCCGGTGCGCTTGCCCTTCTCGAGCAGGCGAGAGACCTTCATGCGCGACAAGCCCAGGCGGCGCCCGACCTCGTGCTGGGTCAACCCGTCGTGGTGGTAGTACCAGGCGACACGGCTGAGCAGCGCCTCCTCTTCCTCACCGAGGGGACGGGGGTCGGTGTCTGATGTCATGCGGGTTCCCTCGCCGTACGCGTGCGGTGACCCGCGCGCCTGGTGGGGTGCGCGGGTCTGGCCGCGTGGTACCTGCTCGGTTCAGTGCTTCTCTTGGACCCTGGCGTCGTCGGGATGGGCGGCGAAGTACTCCTTGCGCCGCGTGGCGTCGTTCGCCAGCGAGTTGACCAGGTCGAGCGCCTCGCGCACACCGAGACCGTCGTGGACGATCCCGCGCACGCCCTGGATGATGGCTGCGGGGTGGTCGGACTGCCAGATGTTGCGGCCCATGTCGACGCCGATCGCTCCGCGCTCCAGAGCGTTGTAGCAGAGGTTGAGGATGTCCTCGTAGGTGTCGAGCTTAGGTCCGCCGGCGATCACGATCGGCACCGGAGTCTTGGTGACGACCTCTTCGAAGCCCTCGCAGTAGTACGTCTTGACGATGTCGGCGCCGAGTTCGGCGGCGATCCGGCAGGAGAGAGCCAGGAAGCGTTTGTCGGCCGCCTTCTCCTTCATCTCCTTGCCGACCGCGGTCACCCCGAGGACCGGCAGGCCGTACTCGCTGGAGTCCTCGATCGTCTGGGCGAGGTTCATGAGGGTCTGGTGCTGGTACTCAGCGCCCACGTAGATGGAGATCGCGACGGCGGAGGCGTTGAGGTTGATGGCCTGCCTGGCGGAGAGGATCACGGCCTCGTTGCTCATGTCCTCGTCGAGGATGCTGTTCCCGCCGGAGGCGCGAAGCACCTTCCCGCCCTTGAAGGTCACGGGAACCGAAGAGCCTAGGATCCCGGGGCTGAGCATCAGGCTGTCGGCGTGATCGAGCAGCGGCGTGAGCGCCTCGGACGGCACCTCCATGCCGCGTGTCGGCCCCATGAAGTAGCCGTGGTCGATCGCCAGCATGAGCGCCCTACCGTCGCTCTGGATGATCTCGCTCATCCGGCTCTTCTTGCCCCAGTGCATCTCGTTCAACATGCTGCCCTCCTTGGGCCTTCTCGCGCTGCCGTGACCCGAGAGGTTCGGCAGGGTGGTGCTGGCGGCGCGCGTCACCGCCGCAGCGGAGCTCGTGCCGCTCGTTCCCGAGGTCGCGCTGCGTGGTGGGTCCTGCCCACCAGACAAGCGACGTGCATCTGCTCCTAGTCTAATCAGATGAACAGTCGGGGTCAACCTGCCGGTGCAGGGTTCGATGGGACGACCGGTCGACGGCGACGGCGAGATGTCGTATAGTCGTCTAGACATCAGTCGAGCCTGTGAGTAGGAGGGTACCGGTCGTGCGACACGGCCCGCCAATCCACGCGCGTATCGAGGCGGACCTCCGGCGCGCCATCGCCGAAGGGCGCTGGGGGGTCGGCTCACGAATCCCTAGCGAAGACGAGTTGCGTCAAAGCTACGGGGTTTCGCGCATGACCGTGCGGCAGGCGCTCGAGCGGCTCGCGAACGCCGGCCTCCTGGTCAAGCGTCAAGGCGTTGGCACTTTCGTGGCCAGCGAGAAGATCGAGAGGGTGGCCAGCAGGCTCCTCGGCTTCCACGAGGACGCCCTCGCCCACGGACTGGTTCCGGAGACCAGGGTGCTCAGCGTGACCGTAGAGCAGGTTGGCAAGGAGGATGGCAGAGCTCTCGGGCTGACCGAACGCACGGAAGTGCTGCGCGTCAAGCGCCTGCGCAGCGCCGACGGCGAACCGATAGGGCTCAACACGATCACCGTCGTTCCGGAGTTCGCGCGTGACCTGTCCGATCTCGACTACACACGCTCCTTCTATGAAGGGGTCGCTGAGCGCCTACGTCTAAGTGTGGGTGAGGCCGCCCAGTCCGTCGAGGCGGTGGACGGCGGTGCTGGAGCGGCCGAACTGCTCCAGGTGCCCGCCAACCGCCCACTGCTGTGCGTCACCCGCGTGACCTACCTGAGCGACGGTCGCCTGCTCGGCTTGACGCGATCTCTGTACCGCGGCGACCGCTACTACCTGTCGCTGCGCGTGCGTCGATCGGAGCCGGTGATGGCCGGCTGAGCTCCAGCGCGTCGGGCGCGAACTTACCAGCGGCTGGCCGGTACGGCCTAGCCGCCTGCTCACCAGACATGGATCCGGAAGTTGCCGAAACGACTCGCCCTCTCGCCACACGAAAGGAAAGACCACATGACACACAGATCGTTACTCGCGCGCCTGCTCGTCGCCCTCGCGGCGCTCGGGCTGATGGCCGCCGGGTTCGCCCAGGAGGACTGCCCCCGCGGCGAGCTCGACGCCCGCTTCTGCGACTACGACGGCGACATGCTCGCCGACCCGCCCACCGACCCTGCCGACTGGGTCACCCCGAGCACGTTGATCTTCACCTACGCTCCGACAGAGGATCCTGCCGTCTACCAGGGCGCCTTCCAGCCCTTCATGGACTACCTTTCGGAGGTCACCGGCTTGCCGGTGCAGTGGTTCTCGGTGCGCTCCTACGCTGCCCAGATCGAGGCTATGCGGGCCGGCAGGCTCCACGTCGCAGGCTTCGCCGCGGGCGCCGTGCAAGAGGGCGTCAACATGGCGGGGTTCCACCCCGTCGCGATGATGGCCATGGACGAGGGCGACGGCACGTACACATGGGGCTACAACATGGAGATCGTCACCCAAGCCGATAGCGACATCCGCGAGCTCGCCGACCTC
>SKSV01000036.1 GCA_007122815.1 Trueperaceae bacterium
TCGGCGGCGCGTCGACAGGCCGGACCCAGAGGTCGGCCGGTGCGCTCGTCTCGACGACGCGGTTCACGAAGCGGTGAGGCGTCGTGAGCACCAGGCCGTAGACCGTCCAGCGGCGCTCGCCGGGGAGGGAAGCTACCCGACTCATGCTGGCACGCCGACGACCGGACACTCCAGGCACATCGCTGCGGAGAGGGTGTTGAGGGCGATGGCAAACGCCGCCCCATCAGTGGTACGTAGGCGCCCTCCCGTAAGTGGCTGACGCTCACCACAACAAACTACTATGGGCCCTCGAACGCAGGGAACTCGGCAGCTGGGTCGACTAGCATCTGTTTGTCGCACGGTCAACTCGTGGGCGTCGCGATGGGCGGCATCGCAGACTCGGGGGGTAGGGACCCGCACAACTCAGAAACCTGGCAGTGCAGCCACGTCTCGACGGGTGTGTCGCCGGCGGTCTCGTACTGGATCCAACCGTGCAACCGGCCGGCTGCGTCAGCACCAACGCGCAGGCTGACTGGCTCGCCGTGGGCCCGCAGGCGCTCGAAGAGGGCTATCGAGCGGACGAGGCAGCGATCCCCAGTTGGCTGCACAAGGGCAGCCCCGAGCCGGACGCTGGCGAACACGTGTCGACGCGAAGCGGTCGTCAGCTCGACCGCTCCGGCATACTCCCAGCGGACGTGCTCCAGCAACGCCGCAGCGTCTTCGTGGCGCGATACCAGATGCCGCGCCCGCACCAGCCCGCGAAGGGCGCGCATGAGCGCTCCTATCGACGCGCCGTGCAACTGCAACCGTCGCCAAGGGACGCGTGGCCCGCGCTCCCGTGACACGGCGAGCGACCATCGGCGAACTTGGAAGCGTGTGGGTGGCGCCATGTCGAGGCGACGGCGCCACGGGTCGCAGCGGTCGAGCAGGAGCCGAAGCGTGAGCGAGCACCCGAGTTCTGACGCCCGCGCCAACAGTGCATCACGGCTCAGACCAGCTCGCTCAGCCAGCACTTCCAGGTCTCGGTAGTCCGGCGCCTTGAGGTGCCAACCGTCGTGGGACCAGGCGCGGCTGGTGATGACCCCCAGCAGGGCGCTGTCGCGAGGGTCGAGGACGCGGACCGTGACACCCTCCCAGCGCACCTCACGGCTTGCCGCCAAGGCGGCCGCCGTGTAGCGTCGCGCCTGACGGTCGTCGGGCGTAGCGTCTTGGTGCACCACGAAGCGGTGCAGGTCGATCCAGACGTTCGCCCGCTCCAATATCGCCTCCATGTGACTGTGGGGGTTGCTACTTCGTGCTCCAGTTCGACTCGCCCGCACGGTCCATCCACAGTCGCTGGCAAGCGAGATCGCCCGCGCCGCATCCGATTCCGGGACGAGCACGTCGACGTCCTTGTAGAAGCGCTCGGCGGGGTTCGCGTACACGAACTCCGCGAGGTAGAAGCCCTTGAAGAGCGTCACATCGATGCCGTGCTCACGCCAGGCACGAATCAGAGGAGCCAGCGCTGCCCGTACGGCCAGGTGTGTTGCGATCCGACGCACGTACGTGTCGCGCCAGCGGTGACGCTCGGGGTGGTTGCTCGGCGCTCGGGCGTAGGCTAGGGCTTCCAACCCGTGCTCAGCGAGGTCGCTGGTGTCGGGTACCTGACTAGCGTCGACCATGAAGCGGGATAGCGCTGTCCATCGCTCCGGAGTCGGCGTCGTGAGTTTCATACGAGCGTTGAGAATATCAGGTTGACTGGGGGACGAAGGCCGTGCTGCCTCGGGCAACGAAGTTGGATGGCTGCCAGCGCTCGCCGACACATGCATCGTTATGCTCGGAGGAGTACGGCCGGCTGGAACCGTGACGTCGCACAGCCCCGTCGATCAGCCGCGCCAGCGTGGCGCCATCAGATCGAGGCCGTACGCAGCCAGCCCCCGAGCGTTCTTCGAGTACGCCCCCATCCTGCGTGCTCGCTCGAGGGCACGGACGCGCCGATACCAAACCTCCCGATGGCCTTCGAGACGAAGGCCGTATCCGGCAGCGCGTCGTTCAGCCTCCATCGCAACTGCCGGTGCGTCGCCACTGATGGCCTGCGCTGCGGGCGTCCGGAGGCGCGCAGCGAGTTCGGCTTGAAGCGCCTGGTGCCGCTCAAGGAACCTCGAGCGCGCGTCTCCGGACAGCGCGGCAGACACCCGCGACCCCATGGAGGCAAGGAGTGCATGTGTTCGGCCAGTATGATGCCCAGGCTCAACCGTCGACCGCGAAACGTTGCCCCCATGCCGCCGATACAACATCAGCGGCTCGTCGAGCACGTAGGTGGAACTGAGGCTCCGGGCGAGCATGTGGACCCAAACGTCATGGCCCACGGCGGCGAGGTCGGGGAAGGGCAGGGCGAGCTCGATCAAGGACCTCCGAATGGCCGTCGACGAACCTGCTACATAGTCGTCGATGGACCCGCGCCTAGCTCTTAGTGCAACCAACGTCGAGACGCCGGTGCTGGTGAGCGACCCGTCGGTGATCACCCTGTCGTGGATCACGAGTTGCACGTGCGGACAGGCGCCCATGGCCTTACTCACCCGTTCGATCTTGCGCTCATACCAGACATCGTCTTGGTCAGAGTAGAAGATGAGGTCTCCCGTGCATGCCCGCAAGGCACGCTCGAAGTTGCCTGCGAAGCCCAGGTGCGGTTGGTCGCTCAATACCCGCACCTCGAACGGCGCAGCTCGGGAGAACGACGAAAGAATCTCGAGCGTGGCGTCTTTGGAACCGTCATCCGAAACGACCAGTTCGGTCGGAAGGTACGTTTGATGCGCAAGGCTGTCCAGTTGCTCACGGAGATACGTCGCGCCGTTGAACGTTGCCATGGCAATGGACACCGCATACGTCTCCTTCATCATCGATAGTCCCGACTCTTGAGAAGGCGAACGAACCACAGGAAGTGCCTCGGTTTCGGCAACCGAGGCGCCAGAAGGAACTCGTAGGTCAGCTGGCGAACTTTGCCGGTCACGAACGCCGCCCGGAAGCGGAGTGGCCACAGCGGTGTGCTGCCGAGCCACCGCGTGGGACGCACCGTTCCGAGCGTGCGGTTGACCCTCTTCCCATCGAAGCTCATCACCGCCGTGGACACTCGCCGGGTACGTGGCTCATACATGAAGGCGAGCGAGGTGCGGTTCCAAGGCGCCTGGCGTTTCACGTACCGTCGGGCCGACGCTCCTTGGGTCGTGAAGTAGGACGGCTCGTCGAGGTCGGGCATGATGAAGTTGCCGAGCGAGTAGAAGATCGGCTTCTCACGTTTAAGCTCCCACGGTTGGATCACGTGGGGGTGGTGCCCCACGATGGCGTCGGCGCCCGCGTCGATGATCGCCCGGGCGAACGCAACGTCGCTCGGTTTGGGCAGCCGGACTTCCTCTGCACCCCAATGGAGGCACACGACGA
>SKSV01000310.1 GCA_007122815.1 Trueperaceae bacterium
CCGCGAGGCGATTTCACGGGACGTCGAGGAACGGTACGACCTCTCGTACGACCCTGGCGAGGAGATCCTCGTCACGGCGGGGGCAAGCGAAGCGCTCGACCTCGCCACCCCTCTCGATCGACTGCTGCTGCCTGGGCTGGTGCCTCCAGCGCCTCCCGGCGACGCTACCCCCTTGACCACCTGGCACCTCCTGACGCACACCAGCGGCTTCGACGAGCGCCTGCTGAACACCGTCGACGCGAGCGGCGCTGCCAACCCACCGCTCGCCGAGCTGCCGCTCCCACGCAGGGTCGACCCGGCGGGTTCGGGTCCCCGCTACGGCAACGCCGGTCATCACGCGCTCGGCCTGGTGCTGGAGGCCGTCACCGGCGAGGGCGTTGAGGGGGCGCTGCAGCGGCTGGTGTTCGAGCCGCTGGAACTCACCTCCGGCCGCTTGATGCGCCCTGCGGCTCCCGATTACGACTCCGCCACCGCGCGCGGGCACGAGCGTGACGCCACGGGCGCACTGCGGCCGCTGTGGCCACCTACGGTGCTGGAGCCGACCGCGGGCCAGCTACGTCTCTCCGGACAGGACGTCGCTTCCCTGCTTGCAGCGCTCACCGCGCACGATCCACCCGGCCCTCTCGGGAACGACGTGCGAACCGCGCTGCTGACACCGGCCGCGCGCGCGCACCCGTCAGCCGCAGGTACCACCCTGGGGATGACCGAAGGCTGGATCCTGGGCCACGAGGTAGTGCTGCAAGCAGGTGACCTGCCCGGGTCGCACTCCTTGCTCCTGATCGTCCCGTCGGCCGCTCTCGGACTGTTCGTGCACGTCAACGGCGACGAGCGCATCGACGGCGACTGGTCGACCGCCGACGGGCTCCGAGACGCTCGCTGGCTGCTCGGCGAGCGGCTCGTGGAGCACATCCTCGGTGACGCTCGCACGCCTCCCCAGGCGGTCTCGCGGATGCGGCTGCCCGAGGACGCGCGCGCGCAGGCGGGCCCGTACCGCCCCAACCGCATCGCTCGGAGCGGACCCGAAGCGCTGCTGACGCTCACCGGCCTGGCGCAGGTTCCGCTCGACGTCCACGCCGACGGCAGTCTCGTGGTGCGCACGCCACCCCTCGCCTCACCACCACGCCGCTACGTCCCTACCGAGGCCGGCGTGTACGTCCGAGACCACGGCGGAGACGTGCTGGCGGTGACACGGGACGCGCTCGCGCGACCGCTCGTGCACGGCTGGCTCGGGTTGCCGATCACCCTCGAGAAGGTGCCACCCCTAGAACGCCTCGCCGTGGTGCTCGGCTGCTTGCTGGCCGCCGCCGCGGCGGCGCTGGCGGCGCTGACGTCGTGGCCTCTGGGAGCCTTCCAGCACTGGCGCTCTCGCCAACCTCGCGGCGCCAGGCCCGGCGGATCACTGCTGCTGCTGCGCTGGTCGGCGAGGCTCCAGGCGCTGGCCATCGTGGCTTGGTTCGCCGCGGTGGGGAGCGCGATGAACGAGGTCCAGAGGACCCTGGTCATCGACCTCGAGGCCTGGTGGCCTTACGCAGCCTTACCCTTGGCGGCCGTGGTCGTGCTCTCCCTCGTCCTCGTGCTGGTAGGCGTGTTCTTCACGCTCCTCGGCGGGAACGCCGGCTTGGGGGGGCTGCGCCTCAGGCCGCGTGCGGCGTTCCATGCGCTGATGGGGCTGGCTGGATTGGCACTAGCTCTGCAGGCCTGGGTCTGGCGCCTGCCGCCATGGTCCTGAGACCAGGGTGCGCGAGCGCCCCGGCGGCGATCCCGGAGCGTGTGCGCGCTCTCCCCGAGCATCCCATGCGACGCGGCTAAGCACCCGCGTGCGCCTAGCATGAGCCCATGAACACCGACGACGACCGCAACACTGCCGTCGCCACGCTGGCGGGCGGCTGCTTCTGGTGCACCGAAGCCGTCTTCGCCGAGCTCGCCGGGGTAAAACGCGTCGTGTCCGGCTACACCGGCGGGAGCACGCCGAACCCCACCTACGAGCAAATCTGCCAGGGCAACACTGGCCACGCCGAGGGGGTCGAGGTGCACTTCGACCCTCGCGAGGTCAGCTACCGCGAGCTGCTCGAGGTGTTCTTCGCCACCCACGACCCGACCACCGTGGACCGGCAGGGGCACGACGTGGGAACCCAGTACCGCTCCGCCGTCTTCGTCCACGACCCGCAGCAGCGCGAGGAGGCCGAACGCGTCATCGCCGAGTTCGAGGCCGAGGGCCTCTTCGGGAGCCCCATAGTCACCGAGCTAGCCGACGCCGGCCCCTTCTACCCGGCCGAGCCCTACCATCAGCGCTTCTACGCCAACAACCCGAACTACGGGTACTGCCGCGCGGTCATCGACCCCAAGCTGGCGAGCCTGCGCCGCCGCTACAGTGAGCGCTTGCGCACCCCCGCCAGCGAGGCCTGAGGCGCCGTGCGCGCCCGCCCGCTCGCCGAGCCCGACGTGGTCGGGGTCGACCTCGGCTTGAGCGTCACCGACGCGGTGCTGCTGCCGCCCGACGGCGCGGTGCAGGGCCCGGCCCACTCCCGCTTCGAGAGCGCGGGGCTCGAACCCGCCGACGCTCTCGCGCACGCCTTGGAGGTCCTGGGCGGGCGCGCGGCCGACGCAGCCGCGATCGGCGTGACGGGAGGCCGCTCCGGCACCCTGGCGGAGGACGCGGGTACTCGCGTCACGCGCGCCCCGCTGCACGTGATCGCAGAACCCGAGGCGGTGGGCCGCGGCGGGCTCCACCTGGCGGGCCTAACGCGCGCGCTGGTGGTGTCGTGCGGGACCGGCACGGCGATGATCGCGGCCGACGCGGCCGCCGGGAGTTACGGCCACGCCAGCGGCACCCCGGTCGGCGGCGGGACCTTGCGTGCCCTCGGCGGCCTGCTGTTGGGCACCCGTGACGCCGCCACGATAGCCGAGCTCGCCGCAGCCGGCGACGCCTCGGCCGTCGACACCACCCTGGCCGACGTGCTGGGTTCGGGTCTCGGCAGCCTCCCGCCCGACGCTACAGCCGTGAGCCTCGGCCGGCTGGCCGAGCACGACGTAGAGGTCCGCCGCGAAGACCTGGCAGCCGCCGTGGTGACCATGATCGCGCAGACGATCAGCCTGGTGGCGGTCAACTCGGTACGAGCCCAGGGGCTGCCAGCAGTGGTCATGGTCGGCCGCCTGGTGACCTTCGCGCCAGTGCGTAGCATGCTCGCAGCGGTGTTCCGCGTGTACGGGCTCAGCGACCTGCTCCACGTACCCGACGGTGCGGAGCGAGCCACTGCGTTGGGCGCCGCGCTCGCCGCGCGCGACCAGCAGCGCGCTGGCGTCGGCGCGACCCCAGCGTGAGCGCAGGGTGCGCGGCGGCGCGTGCGCGCAGGGTGAGCGCCGGCACGTGAGC
>SKSV01000405.1 GCA_007122815.1 Trueperaceae bacterium
ACCTAGTCACCTACCCCAGCCTCTACGAGGGCTTCGGCAACGCCTTGCTCGAGGCCGTGGCCGCCCGCCGCCCGGTGTTCGTCAACCGCTACCCGGTGTACGACCGCGACCTCGCGCCTGCTGGCTTCCGCTTCGTGGAGATCGATGGAGCCGTCACCGACGCCGCCGTAGCGGAGGTCGACGCCCTGCTCGGCGACCCCGAGCGGGTGGCGCGCGACGCGGCGCACAACCACGCGGTCGCCCGCGCCCGCTTCGGGTTGGATACCCTGGGCCGCGTGCTCGACGCCGCGCTGAGCGACCTGGGAGTGACCCCGTGAGTCCCGACCTCACGGGCGCGCCGCGTACCGCCGCCGCCGCGGAGCCCGTCCGCCGGCACCTCGAACGCCTGTACGGCGAGAGCGTCGCAGTCGATTGGACGCCGCGTCTGCTGGCACGCTTCGCGGCCAGCGAGCGCCGCTGGCGAGAGCCACCGACGCCGCCCTCCGCGCGCCTCGACGAAGCGACCTCGGTCCTCATCACTTACCCTGACCAGGTGCGCTCCCTGGGCGAGCCGCCGCTGAGGACCCTGTGCCGCCTGCTCGACGGGCCGCTGGCCAACACCACCTCGGCCGTCCACTTGCTCCCCTTCTGCCCGTCCACTTCCGACGACGGCTTCTCCGTCGCGGACTACCTGGCCGTCGACCCGTACCTCGGTACCTGGGAAGAAATCGCAGAACTGGCGAAGGCCCACGACATGATGTTCGACGCTGTCATCAACCACACGTCGGCCGCCAACCCTTGGTTCACTGGCTTCCTGGCGGGCGACCCGCGGTTCGAAGGGTGGTACGTCACCGCCCACCCAGACGCCGACCTGGCGGCCACGGTGAGACCGCGCACCACCCCGCTGCTGACGCCGTTCGATGCTCACGACGGCGTACGCCACGTGTGGACGACGTTCAGCGCAGACCAGGTCGACCTCGATTACCGCCGACCCGAGGTGCTGGCCGCCGTCCTCGACGTCCTGCTGACCTACGTCGAGCGCGGCGCGCGCCTGTTGCGACTCGACGCAGTCACCTACCTGTGGAAGGCTCCAGGCACCTCCGGCGTGCACCTTCCGCAAACGCACGAGGTCATCAAGCTGATCCGCACCGCCCTCGAGGCGGCCACACCTGGCGTGGTGGTCGTCACCGAGACGAACGTGCCGCACGCGGAGAACGTGTCGTACTTCGGGAACGGGTTCGACGAGGCCCAGATGGTCTACAACTTCGCGCTGCCGCCGCTGACGCTCCACACCGTGGCGACCGGCGACGCGCGGCCGTTGCGCACCTGGGCGCGCGAACTGACGAACCCGAGCAACGAGGCCACCTACTTCAACTTCTTGGCGTCGCACGACGGCATCGGCGTGCGCCCGGTCGAGGGCATCCTTACTCCAGCCGAGGTGGCCGCCCTCGCCCGGCGCGTGCGCGAGCGCGGCGGCCTGGTGAGCAGCAAGAGCGACATCGGCGGCGGCGAGAGCCCCTACGAGCTCAACGTGAGCCTTTTCGACGCGCTGGCCGACCCGGACGCGCCGGAGGAGGACGGCGTCCGACGGCTGCTGGCGGCGCACGCCCTGATGCTCGCGATGCCGGGCGTGCCGGGCATCTACGTGCACTCGCTGCTCGGCTCACGCAACGACCACCACACCGTGGCGGCGACCGGCCGCGCCCGCTCGATCAACCGGGCTCGCTTCGACCTCGCCACCCTGCTGGCCGAACTGTCGGACCCCGGCCACAGGCGGTCGCAGGTGCTCTACGGCATGCGCCGGCTGCTGCGCGCCCGCGCGGGGCATCCCGCCTTCCACCCCCAGGCTGCGGTCCGCTGGCCCGACGCGCCCGCGCCGGTGGCCGCGGTGCTGAGAACCGCCGGCGGCAGCGAGGTGCTGGCCCTGCAGTCCTTCGCTCGCGCAGGCCTCCGCCTCGACGGCGCGGCGCTCCTCGGTCGCGCCTGGCCCGCTGGCGCCCGCGACCTGCTCGCCGACACACCGGTGCCGGACGGCGACCTGGCGCTCGTGCCCTTCGACGTCCGCTGGATCGAGTTGCCGCTGGCATGAAACCAACTCGCAGCCGCGGCCGGTGACGGTGTGCCGTAGCATGGACCCAAGCGCATCGGGCCCTCCAGGGCCGCCGAGTGCATCGAGGAGAGGAACACCGTGAACACGAACGTGCGCCTCGCGCGCTCGAGCGACTACCCTGCGATCGGCGCGCTACTCAATGCCCATGAGGACGATGACCATCAGGTCGACGCTGATGGGCTCGAGCGACTCGACGAGCGCTGGGTTCGACAAGACCCGGCGTTTCGCCGGGTCGTCGCGGTCGTTGACGACGTGATCGACGCCACGGGGTTCGTCTGCGCCAGCTGGGGTGGCAGCACCGAACCCGGCCGCTACTGGCTGAGCATCGCCATGCACCCCGACCGGCGACGTCACGCGATCGACGTCGACGTGTTCGACTTCCTGGGCAGCCTGGTGGGCGGGTCTGCGCGCGAGCTCTGGACGTGCCTCCGCGAGGACCACGCGCGGCAGCTAACGTACTTGGGTCGCCGCGGCTTCGCCGAGCGCTTCCGGTCGTGGGGTGCGCACCTGAAGCTGGACTCGTTCGATCCGAGCCGCTGGGCGAGCCTCATCGAAAGACTGGCCGCCGAGGGCGTGCAGCTGGTGCTCTACCCCGACCTGCACGCTGATCCCGACCGCGATGCGAAGCTCATGGCGCTCCAGGAAGCGCTAGAGGCGGACGTCGTGCACTTCGAGCCGATCATCCCCAAGCGCATCAGCGAAGTCGTCGGTCCGGAGACGATCCTCGACTCGCTCGTGGTGGCCGTGGCGCCCGATGGCAGCTACGTGGGCCTGGCGTGCCTGCTCGGGAGCCAGAGCGACACCAGCATCGGGTGCGGCCTCACGGGCGTGCTACCGCCGTATCGCCGTCGGGGGATCGCGACGGCGCTACAGGCACGAACGGCTGAGATCGCCAAGCGTTGGGGCGCCGTGGAACTCAACACGGGCGGCGGCGGGGGAGCCGACGCGGCGATCGTTCGTGCCAGTCGGGCGATCGGTTTCGAGATCGAGCCACCGTGGGTCACCTACGTGAAGGTGCTTTAGGGCGCGAGGCTCGCCGCCGCATTCGGGCGCGGATCGTGGGAGGTCGAGGTCTGCGACTTTCGCTAGGGAGTTCAAGGGAGGACCGTATGAGCATCCCGAACACGAGGAAGCTGCGACGACGGCCGGTGCATCCGGGTGAGATGCTGCGCGAGGAGTTCCTGCCCGAGTACTCCTTGACGGCGGCGCAACTCGCTGCGGCGTTGGGCGTCTCCCGGCAGTCGGTGTACGAGCTGCTGCGGGAG
>SKSV01000425.1 GCA_007122815.1 Trueperaceae bacterium
ACAGGTCCAGCTCGGCGAGGTGCGCGTGGTCCTCGATGAACTCGCGCCTGGGCGGCACGAGCGTCCCCATGGCCATCTCGATGGTCTCCTCGGCCTCCAGGACGTCGTCGATCGTGACACGCCTGAGAACGCGGCCCTCGGGATCCATGGTGGTCGACCAGAGCTGCTCTGGGTTCATCTCGCCTAGGCCCTTGAAGCGCTGGATCTCCACCTTCGCGCCGCGATGCTTGCGGAGCGCGGCCTGCAACGCGTCCTCGTCGTAGAGGTAGGTGAGGTCCTTCTGGCGTGCGAGGCGGATGCCGTAGAGCGGCGGCTGAGCGATGTAGAGGTAGCCCGCATCGATCAGGGGTTTCATGTAGCGGTAGAAGAACGTGAGCAGCAGCGTCCTGATGTGCGAACCGTCGACGTCGGCGTCGGTCATGATGATGATGCGGTGGTATCGGACCTGCTCGAGGTCGAAGTGCGCCTCGTGGTCTGGCCCTTCGATCCCGGCGCCGATAGCGGCGATCATGGCCCGAACCTCGGCGTTCTTGAGGATCTTGCCGATGTTGGCCTTCTCGACGTTCAGGATCTTGCCGCGCAGCGGGAGTATCGCCTGGAAGCGGCGCTCGCGCCCCTGCTTCGCAGAGCCCCCGGCCGAGTCGCCCTCCACGATGTAGAGCTCGCTGACGCTGGGGTCCTGCGACTGGCAGTCCGCGAGCTTGCCCGGAAGCTCGTCGCTCTCGAGCGGGTTGGCTCGGCGCACGAGGTCGCGCGCCTTGCGAGCCGCTTCGCGCGCCCGCGCGGCGTTGACGGCCTTCTCGATGATCGCCTTGCCGATCTTCGGCTGCTCCTCGAGGACGTCCGCTAGCTTCTCACCCACTACCGCCTGAACGGCACTCTGCGCCTCTGGGTTGAGCAGCTTCACCTTGGCTTGCGACTCGAACTGCGGGTTCCCGAGCTTCACCGAGATGACGCAGGCGATACCCTCGAGGTAATCCTCGCCGGTAGGCATCGCCTCACCCTTCTTGAGCAGCCCCTTGTTGCGGGCGTAGTTGTTCAGGACGCGCGTGTAGGCGGTCTTGAACCCCGTGAGGTGGGTGCCGCCGTCGCGGTTGGTGATCATGTTCGCGTAACTGAGGATGGTCTGCCCGTAGCCGCCCGTGTGGACGAGGCCCACCTCGACCTCGATGGTCTCGGGCTTGCCCTCTTGCTCCACCGTGACGGTGCCGCCGATGCGGATGGCGGGATCGTAGAGCCGCTTGTCGTCGCGCGCGAGGCTCTGAGCGAAGGCGGCCACGCCGCCGGTCTCGAGGAAGACGTCGCGCCTCACATCGGTGTGACGGTGGTCCTCCAGGACGATCTTGACGCCGCCCGTCAGGTACGCGAGCTCGCGCATCCGGCGCTTCATGCGGCCGTGGTCGAAGCCACCGACTACGTCCTTGAACACGTTGGGGTCGGGCGTGAAGGAGACGCGGGAGCCGCTGCGTCCCTTCGGGGCAGGACCGACCACGTGCGCGGGATCGACGACGTAGCCCCGCTCGAAGCGGATGAGATGGTGCTGGCCGTCCAGGAAGACCTCGGCCGTCAGGAACGTGGAGAGCGCGTTCACCACCGAACTGCCGACACCGTGCAGGCCGCCGGAGACCTTGTAGGCGGAGTCGTCGAACTTCCCACCGGCGTGGAGCTGCGTGAAGATGATCTCGAGCGCCGACTTGCCGCCTTCGCTGGCCATCGGCCCCACCGGGATGCCACGCCCGTTGTCGCTGACCGTGGCAGACCCGTCCGCCTCTAGCACCACCTCGATCGTGTCGGCGTAGCCCGCCAAGGCCTCGTCGACGGCGTTGTCGATGATCTCGGTGAGGAGCTGGTGGTAGCCGTCGACACCGGTGCCGCCCTGCACGTACATGGCGGGACGTGCCCGCACGCCGTCGAGACCTTTGAGCACGCGGATGCTCTCAGCGGTGTAAGCGGTGGTCAAGATGTGCCTCCGTATCGTCCCTGGAGTTCCTCGCACACGAACGCTGCACGGTCCCTGACCCGGGACGCGGCGCCGCCGTCACTCAGTGCGATGGGGATGGGCCCGACGACCCCCCAAGACGCCCTCATCATACCTCGCCGTGGCGCCCTCGGTCAATCGATCTTTGACGTCCTGGACGCTGCTCGTGAGCGCTACGGGGGTGGCTGCTCGTGAGCGCTACGGGGGTGGCTGTGACGCCCGCTGCCGTAGCGGCGTCGCCGTTCAGCCCCGGACCTGTCCGTCCCCGTCCACCACGTACTTGGTGGTCACCAACTGCTCCAGCCCCATCGGCCCCCTGGCGTGGAGCTTCTGGGTGCTGATACCTATCTCGGCGCCGAAACCGAACTCGAAGCCGTCCGTGAAGCGGGTCGAGGCGTTCACGAACACCGCCGCGGCGTCCACCTCGTCCTGGAAGCGCTTCGCCGCGCTCAGCGAGCGCGTCACTATCGCCTCGGAGTGGCCGCTCCCGTAACGCTCCACATGTTCGAGCGCCTCGTCGAGGCCGCTGACCACCTTCACCGCCAACTCCAGGTCGAGGTACTCGGTCGCCCAGTCCGCCTCGGTAGCGCTCTCCACGGGGACGTCTCCGGCCAACTCACGCGTGCGGGCGCAACCGTGAAGTCGCACGCCCTTCTCGTGGAGCTCGGCAAGCGTCGGACCGAGCCAAGCCGGCGCTAGCTCCGCATGTACGAGCAACGACTCTGCAGCGTTGCAGACGCCAGGCCTCTGTACCTTGGCGTTGAGGATGATCGCGCGCGCCATGGCGGGATCCGCGTCGGCGTGCGCGTACACGTGGCAGTTCCCAACCCCGGTCTCGATCACGGGGACCTGGGCGTTCCGGACGACGTGTTCGATGAGCCCTGCGCCGCCGCGAGGGATCACCAGGTCCACCTTCCCGCGAGCGCGAAGCAGCGCCGTCACCTGCTCGCGGTCTGGGTCGTCGACGAGTTGCACGGCGTCCTGCGGAAGCCCAGCGTTCGCCAGCCCGCTTCGCATAGCGCTCGCCAAGGCGCGGTTGCTCGCCAGCGCGTTCGCGGAACCGCGCAGCACCGCCGCCGAACCCGCCTTCAGCGCCAACGCAGCCGCGTCCACCGTCACGTTGGGGCGCGACTCGTAGATCATGGCTATCACGCCGAACGGCACCGTGCGCCTCTCGATGCTCAACCCGTTGGCGAGCGTCCACCCGCTCGTCACCCTCCCCACGGGGTCGGGCAGCGAGGCTACGGCACGCACGGCGTCGGCCATGCTCTCCAGGCGCTCCTCGTCGAGCCTCAGTCGGTCGACCAGCGCCGGGGGCGTCCCGGCGCGCCTCTCGCGTTCCACCTCGTCGGCGTTGGCCGTCAGCACCGA
>SKSV01000285.1 GCA_007122815.1 Trueperaceae bacterium
CGCCGCGCTGCGGGCGTCGACTGTGAGCCCGTCCTCCAGGCGCCGTACACGCCGGAAGGAGGTGGCCAGGAGCGTCAGCGCGACGAGCGCCACACCTACCAGCGTCGTCAGCAAGGCGGCGCCGCGCCCCTCACCGCTGCCGATCCACGGGCCTAGCCACGGCTCCCAGGCGCCGCCGACGGCCATGGCGGGCTCGAACACGTGCGCCGCCAGGCTGCCCGCGGCCAAGACGCCGGCGGCCTGCGCGGCCATCGAGAGCACCAAGCGGAAAGCGAACACGCGCCCCAGCACACCAGGCGCCCCGTGCTGCTGGAACACCACCCGGTTCAGCGCCAGCATCATCGATTGCGAGAAGCCCAACAGGACGAGGAACACGCCGATCCAGACGACGTCGGGACGCAGTCCGAGGAGCGTGGTCGCTAGGCCGGTCACGAGCGTGGCTGCGAGGATCGCCGGCACGCGCCTCGCCGGACCGCCCCAGGCACCGAGGGCGACGGCGCCTGTCACGCTGCCGATCCCGTAGACGGCGTACATGAGGCCCATCGTCGCTTCGTCCGCGAGCCCGAGCACCAGCGGCCCCGACAACGCGTAGGTGAAGCCGAAGCCGAACACGGCCACCGCCAGGAAGGCAGACAGGAAGAGGAACGGGGGGCGCTCGAGCACGTAGCGGAACCCGAAGACGAAGTCGCGCCAAACGCCTGCGAAGCCAGTGGAGCGGGCGACGCCCTCAGCGGGATCTCGAGCCGGGTTCGGGATGACCACGAGTGCCAACGCGACCAACGCCACGGCCACGCTGAGCAGGTCCACGGCGAAGATGCCGCCGAGCCCGACCGTGACGAGCAGAGCCCCAGCGACCGGCGGCCCCACCACGACGCCGAGCGACTGGATCAGCTGGCTGAACCCTGAGGCCCGACCCAGGTGCTCGGTTGGGACCAGCATGCGCACCGAGGCGTCGAACGCTGGCAGCACGAAGGCGTTCGCCAGCCCGTTCACCACCAGCGCCAGGTAGATGTGCCACAGGGCCAATCCGCCCTGCAACCACAGCAGCAGGAGCACCAGGGTCGGCAGCCGCGCGACCAGGCTGCTCACGATGAGGACCCGCCGGCGGTCGAGGCGGTCCACCAGCGGACCCGCGACCAACGAGCCGATGCTCAGGGGGATGATGCCGAAGAAGAGCAGCAGGGCGAACGCCTGTGCGTCGCGGGTCTCCTGGTACACCCACACGCTCAAGCCGAAGCGGGTCAAGCCCGAAGCGGTGAACGAGGCGACCAGGCCGCCCCAAGTCACCCAGAAGCCGGCCATGCCGGTGAAGCGACGGTTGGTCACGCGGGTGCCTCACGCGACGCGGCCCCGACCTCAGCTCGCAGCATCGAGCCTCACGATACGTCCGTACGCTGCGCGCCGGCGCCCGTCAGGAACTCTGGCCTGCGCCCACCTGCGTGTCTACGGCCGGTAGGCGCACCTGGAACACGGTCCTTCCCGGCGCGGATTCGACGTTGACGTCGCCGCCGTGTTCCATCACCACGCGCCGGACCAACTCGAGCCCCAGGCCCGTTCCTTCACCCACCTGCTTGGTGGTGAAGAAGGGCTCGAACACGCGCCAGACGATGGCTTCCGGGATGCCGTGTCCATCGTCCTCGACGTCGATCAACACCTCGGTATCGTGGGCGCGCGTGCGCAGCGTCACGGTGCCACCGGCGCCGGCTGCATCGACCGCATTGTCGAGCAGGTTGAGCCACACCTGGTTGAGCTGGCCCTCGCTGCCGCGCACGCGAGGGAGCGAAGGGGCATGGTCCTGGCGGACCGTCACCTGCCGGTCCCGCAGGGCGTGGGCCATCACTTGGAGCGTGTCGGCCAATCCGTCGCGCACGTCGAGCTCGGCCGTCTCCTGCGCGCGGTCGAGTTGCGAGAAGCCCTTGACCGACGCCACCAGCTCGACCACGCGCTCGGTGGCGGCGGCCAGCTCGCGTCTAATGGCCTCAGCGCTGCGGGAAGCCTCCCACCAGCGCAGCAGGTGTTCAGCTGCGGCGGGATCGACCCCCTCGAGCGCGCGCGCGAGCGCGTCGGCGCGCACACCGCCCGCTACCAGGTCCGCGGCCAGGACCCAGGGCCGCTCGACTCCGAGTCGCTCGAGGGTGGCCGCGACGGCGTCCTCGGCGTCGCTGCTGGCCAGGCGTTGGCCGGCCTCGAAGGGGTCGCCACCTTCCGCCAACCCCAGCGCCTCGACCCTACTCAGCGTCTCCTCGCCGACTGCGGCGCGCAGCAGTTCGCGAGCGACCGCCGTGACGTCCCCGGTCGAGCGCCCCATCTCCGAGGCCGCTCGCTGGATGGCCGAGATCGGGTTGTTCAGCTCGTGTGCCAGCCCGGCAGCGAGCTTACCGAGACCGGCCAGCTGGTCGCGGTGCAGCTTGAAGCGGGTAGTCTCGCGAGCGCGATCGGCCATCTCCGACGCCAGCCGCTGGTCGAGGACCGGGATGCGCTCGAGAATCGCCGGGAAGTCGGACTTCGCGAAGCAGGCGAGGGTGGTGGGGACCTCGGCGCGAATCGTGCCAGGGAAGTGCGTCAAGCGCGAGTGCGGCAGCATGGCGCCCACCTGTCCGGCGCGGCGCACGAACAGCCGCCCGTTAGGGTCGCCGTCCTCGAACCGCGTGCGCATCTCGCCGTCGAGTACCGCGAACATGACGTCGGTCGGGTCGCCCTTGCGGCGCAGTACGGCGCCCGGCTCGAGCTCCACGACCGTAGCGAGTTCGGCGAGCCAGGCGAGATCTTCGTCGCGCAGGTCACAGAACACCTCGATGGCACGCAGGCGGCGCGCGAGCTGGCCGTAGGGGGTGTTCATGCTGACCGCTTCGCGGCGGGGGTGGGGGTCATAGCGTAGCCAGGTAGCGGTGCACCAGGGATACGGCCATCGCACCCTCGCCCACGCCCGAGGCGACGCGCTTCACCGACCCGTGTCGGACGTCACCGGCCGCGAACACGCCCGGAACGCTGCTCTCGAGCGGGTACGGCTCGCGCTCGAGCGGCCAGTGCGGCACCCGACCTCCGTCTCCCAGCAATTCGGTGCCCGTCAGGACGAAGCCCTGTGGGTCGCGACGCACGTGGTCGCCTAGCCACTCCGTTCGGGGCCGTGCACCGATGAACACGAACATCGCCGTCGCCTTCATCGACTGGGGAGAGCCGTCGGCGTCGATCTCGATGCGCTCGAGGTGGCCGTTGCCGGTCACGCGCGTCACCTGCGTCCGGCGCATCAGCGTCACGTTCGGGGCCGCAGCCAAGCGGTCGACCAGGTAACGCGACATGGAGGCGCCGATGTCTTCGCCGCGGATCATCAGCGCCACG
>SKSV01000326.1 GCA_007122815.1 Trueperaceae bacterium
CCTCAGGCGGGTGTGGTGCCACCGGGTGCCACGCGCGTACATGGCCTGACCATGGCCGATCTGGTCGAGGCGCCGACCTGGGACGAGCTGCACGAGGAGGTCCTGCGGGTGACCGCCGGGCGCAGGGTGGTCGCTTGGAACGCTCCGTTCGATCAGCGCCTGGTGCGCCAGTCAGCCACTCGCTGGCGAAGGAGCGAACGTATCGCTGGCTTCGAGTGTGCGATGCGGGCGTACGCGCACGCGCGGGGATTGCGCTTCGGTCGCGCGAAGCTCGAGCGCGCAGCAGCCGAGATGGGGGTGCTGGAGTCAGGGGGACAGCGCCACCGCAGCAGCGACGACGCGCGGCTCTCGCTCAAGGTGTTGATGCTAGCCGCAGCACGCGGGCGTTGAGCAGGGTGAGCGGCGCGCATGGCTGGTAGCCCTCGGAGACCGGTTCGGTCAGCTCTCGTGTCTCGAATCGCCGGCCCTCAACCATCTGGGTCACCAGCGCGGTCGTTCAGCAACTGTTCGAGGCGGAGCGCGTCCGCGGGGCGGTTCACGTTCAGGAGCGCTTCGGCTGGCATCGGCGAGGGATCGACCGCGACCACCCGGCCGGCACGCTCGAGTGCGTCCAGCCAGCCGTGGAACGCCAGTCCCCGGCCCTCTCCCACGGCCACCAGGGCAGTGAGTTCGGGTGCCAACTGGGCGTGGTAGAGCGCAGCCAGCGGTTCCCAGCGCCCACTCGAATCGCGCGCCACCACTGCCGGGACGCCCGGACGGTACTGCCCAGCGAGCCAGCTCCACCACTCGCGCGGGACCAAGGGCAGGTCGGCCGCAAGAACCGCCACCCAGGCGGAGCCGCTCGCCTGCACGGCGCGCTCGCGCGCGCAATCGAGCGCGGTGGCGACACCCCCAATCGGGCCCCGACCGGGCAGCTCGTCCGCTATCGCCGTCACGCCCGAAGGCAGTCGCGGCGCTACTCGGGCCAACCTCTCGGGCGACCCCACGAGCACGCTGACTCCTTCGGCGTCCGCGAGAGAAGCACAGGCAGCGTCTATCAAGCGGACGCCCGAGACGCGCTCGAACACCTTGTCACGACCGAAGCGGCGAGCGGCGCCGCCCGCGAGCACGGCTCCGTGCCAGCGCGAGGGTCGTGCCAACGCCACGTGGGGCATGTGTCAGTGTAAGATCGTCGACCGTTCTCCTACCATGCGGTGGCCGTCGCGTCGGGATCTCCGTTCGTGAGTCACCGGCATGGCGACGCTGGAGGTGTCACATGCTGGGCTGCCGACACGTAACCTCGCGCTTCTTCCTGAGCGTTGCTGTGCTCTTGCTCACTGCGTCCGCGTGGGCGTCGGGACCGAGGGTGAGCGTCGAGGCCGGCCTGGAGCCGGTCATGGCCGCACTCAGCGATGCGTACTCTCTGCCGGTCAGCGCCAGCGAGAACGGGGCCGAGCTCGCACTCAGCCGCGGCAGCGTCGGTTGGCGCGACAGCAGCACCGTTGCGGTCACCTACGAAGCGGTGCTGACGATCGAGGTCGACGGGCCGGAGGCGCGCGCCTTCCAACGCTTCGCCACCTCGCCCGCAGGGCAACGCAGCCTCATCGAGGCGGGCCTGTTGCCCGCGTCGGTGACGATCACCGACCAGGACGGTCGGACCTTCGAGCTGGCCCAGCCGGTCGAACGCCTAGCCAGCCCGTACGCGCTGGCAACGTACCTGGCGTACGCCGTGGGTGCGGGTGAGCGGATCGTACTCGGGAACTTCCTCGGTGCGCGCGATCCGCAAGGCGCTGCCGCCATGGAACGCATCGACCCGCGCTTCCGCGAGCTCGGCACGGTCGCTCCGGAGGACACCACCAACGTCGAGTACATCGCCACCATAGGGCCCGATCTGGTGTTCGCCACGGCCCACGCCGAGTGGACCGCACCCATCGAGGCGCTCGGGATCGCGGTGATCGGCTTCTCCGGCGAGTCCCCCGAGCGGTTGCGTGAGGCGATGCGGATCGCCGGGCGGGCCTTGGGCCCCGACGCCGAGGCCAGGGCCGAGGCCTGGATCGCCTACTACGACCACGTGCTGGCGAGCGTCGAGCGCTCCACCGCGGGTCTGGAAGCCGCCCCCAGGGTGCTCTTCACGGGCACGGAGCGCACCCGCGTGGCGAGCGGCGCGATGTACCAGCGAGCGCTCATCGAAGCCGCCGGCGGGACCTCGGTGACGGCGCACCTGACGGGGCAGTGGAACGACGTCGACGTCGAACAGGTGCTGAGCTGGGACCCTGAGGTCATCCTGGTGCCGCCGTACGGCCGGGCATCGGTCGAGGCCGTCCTCGAGGACCCCCAGTGGCAGCTGCTCGACGCCGTGCAAGGCGGCCGCGTGCTGCGCGTGCCGAAGCTGGTGGCGCCGTGGGACACGCCGGTTCCCGATTCGGTCCTGGCGATCGTGTGGCTCGCCGAGCAGCTGCACGGGGACCTGAGCGAAGTGCGCTGCGAGAGCGAGACGCGCTTCTTCTACGAGCGCTTCTACGGCTACGCGATCAGTGACGAGGAGGTCGCAGCCTTGTGCCAGCCCTGAACGAAGCCGGGACGGGCGGGCCCACCGCCTCCAGTGGTGAGCATGCGGGACATGCTGAGGTGGGGAGCGCGCGCAGCTTGCGTGACGTGCTCACCTTCGTAGCGCTCGTGTCCCCGGCATTGCTCGGCGTCGTGGCGCTGACGCTCGGCTTCTACCAGATCAGCGTGTTGGAGGTGGCGCGTTCGCTTCTCTCGGGCGTCTTCCCCGGCGCCGCCGCAGACGTACCCGAGATCGCCCGGCGTTTGGTGCTCGACGTGCGGCTTCCGCGCGTGCTCGCCGCCATGCTGATCGGTGCCGGCCTGGCCGTCACCGGGGCGGTGTTCCAGGGCATCTTCACGAACCCGCTGGTCGACTCGGGGTTGCTGGGGGTTACGGCCGGTGCGGGGTTCGGCGCCGCGCTCGTGATGCTCATCGGCGGTGGCGGCGTGATGCTGCAGGCCGCCGCCTTCACGTTCGGGCTACTGGCCGTGACGATGGCGTTCCTCGGCTCGCGCCTGTACCGCAGCGCACCAACGATCGTGCTGACGCTGATGGGCATCCTGATCGGCTCGTTCTTCGCTTCGCTGACGTCGCTACTGAAGTACCTAGCCGATCCGCTGGACACCTTGCCGTCGATCACCTTCTGGCTATTGGGCGGTCTGACCGGCGTAGGTTGGCGCAGCCTGCCGCTCCTGGCGACGCTGACCGTCGCGGGCGCGGTGTTCTTCGTGCTCGTGCGCTGGCGTCTGAACGTGCTCTCTCTCGGCGACGCCGAGGCGACCGCGCTCGGCATGCACCCCCAG
>SKSV01000385.1 GCA_007122815.1 Trueperaceae bacterium
CGACGGCGTCCTGCGCTGGCCGCTGCGGCCGCGCGAGGGGCAGAAGACGGGCGCCTTCCTCGACCAGCGCCTCAACCGCAGGCGCTTGGCTGCACACGCCAAGGGTGCCGCGCTCGACGTCTTCTCCTACCAGGGAGGCTTCGGTCTGCACCTGCTCAGTGCGGGTGCGCGGAGCGTGGAGCTGGTCGACTCGTCCGAGGAGGCGTTGGCGGTCGCGCGAGCCGCGGCGCAAGCCAACGGTCTGGCGCCTCCGACGACGACCAGGGCCGACGCCTTCGAGAGGCTGCGGGAGTGTGATCGGGCCGGCGCCCAGTTCGACGTGATCGCGCTCGACCCGCCCGCGCTGGCGAAGCGCGCCCGTGACCTGCCGCGCGCGACCCGGGGGTACAAGGAGCTGAACCTGCGCGCCTTGCGGTTGCTGGCCCCCGGCGGGGTGCTGGGTACCGCCAGCTGCAGCGCGCACCTGCAGGAGGCCGAGTTCCTGAACGTGTTGGCGGACGCCGCGGCGGACGCAGCGCGCAGCGTGCACGTGCTCGGGCGTTTCGGGGCGGCCCCCGATCACCCTGAACTGCTGGGCTTCCCCGAGAGCGCCTACCTCAAGTTCGTGCTCCTGCGGGTGCTGTGACGCCCGCTCGCGGGGCCGGGGGTACGATGCGCGCATCATGAACGGATCGCGCCCGCTCGTGCTCGTCACCACCGCCTCGAACCACCGAGACGTCGGCCTGAGGCGTAAGGACGCCGTCACTGGCGTCAACTACAGCGCAGCTCTCTACGGCGAGGGGTTGCTGCCCATGATGGTGGCCAACCTGGACCCGGACGCCGCCGTGGCGATGGTGGAGCGCGCCGACGGTGTGGTCCTCTCGGGCGGCGCCGACCTCGACCCGGCGCTGTACGGACGTTCACCGGTCCCCGGCTTGGGCCTCGTCGATCCCGCTCGCGACGCCTTCGAGATGGCCCTCTACCGAGCTGCTCGCGAGCGCGGGCTACCCGTGCTGGGCATCTGCCGCGGCGTACAGGTGGTGAACGTGGCGGAAGGAGGCACGCTGCACCAGCACCTGCCCGCCGTCGCGGGCATGATCCAGCACGAGCAGCGGAACATAGACTGCCCGCCCTTCCACGTCCTCCGGCTCGAGCCCGGCAGCATCGCGGCGCGAGCTGCCGGAACCGAGTCGGTCATGGCCAACAGCGCCCACCATCAGGGCATCGACGAGCTGGCCCCCGGCTTGCGCGCCAGCGCTTACGCCGACGACGGGCTCGTGGAGGCGCTCGAGGCCCTCGAGGGAGCCTGGCTGTTGGCCGTGCAGTGGCACCCGGAGATGAGCTACGCCGCGTACCCCGAGCAGCGCTGGCCCTTCCAGGCCTTCGCGGACGCAGTGCTCGCCCCGTGAGCCCGGGGCGTGATAGCCTCCACGCCATGTCGGCGCGAGAGGTGGGAGCCAGCGAGACGCAGCGCGACACGCGGCGATATCCGCGGGCCCGTCACCGCGCGCGTCCGCACGCCGGCGGCTGAGCTGGCGTAGGAGCCGGAGCCGGGCCCGGCAAGGCGGCGCGCACCGCCGCCCGCAACCCCCATCTTGGAGTCACCATGGTCATAGTCATGCGGAAGGGCGCCGCGCCCGAAGCGCGCGAGCGCGTGATCGACGAGGTCGTCTCGCTCGGTTTCACCCCCCACGTCTCAGAGGGCGAGAGCCGTACCCTCATCGGTGCGATCGGGCCGGCGCCCACCGAGGAGCTGCGTGAGCACCTGCGCGCTCTTCCCGACGTCGAGACGGTGGTGCGCATCACCAAGCCGTTCAAGCTCGCCAGCCGTGAGTTCCGGCACGACGACAGCCGCGTCTTGATCGGGGGAGTACCGACCGGTGCGGGGAGCTTCGCGGTGGCGGCTGGCCCCTGCGGGGTGGAGAGCGCCGAGCAGCTAGAGGGCGCCGCCGCCATCGCGAAGCGCCACGGCGCTCAGCTGCTGCGTGGGGGAGCGTTCAAGCCGCGCACGAGTCCTTACAGCTTCCAGGGCTTGGGGGAGGAGGGCCTGTCGCTGCTGGCTGCCGAGCGCGAGCGCACGGGCATGCCGATCGTCACGGAGGTCACCGCGCCCGACCTCGTGGAGACGGTCGCCGGGACGGCCGACATGCTGCAGATCGGCGCCCGCAACAGCCAGAACTTCGCGCTGCTCGCCGAGGCCGGCGGCAGCGGCAAGCCGGTGCTGTTCAAGCGCGGGCTCTCCACCTCGATAAGCGAGTTCCTCCAAGCCGCGGAGTACGTGCTGTCGAAGGGCAACCCGAACGTGGTGCTCTGCGAGCGCGGCATCCGCACCTTCGAGACGAGCACCCGCTTCACCCTGGACATCAGCGCGGTACCCGTGCTCAAGGAGCTCTCTCACCTCCCCGTGTGGGTCGACCCTTCGCACGCGGCGGGCCGCAGGGCGCTGGTGCCTTCGCTGGCGCTCGCGGCGGTGGCGGCCGGTGCGGACGGGATCATCGTCGAGGTGCACCCGGCACCCGAGAGCGCGAAGTCCGACGCCGCACAGCAGCTCGACGACGCCGAGTTCGGCAGCCTCATGGTGCACGTGAGGGCCGTCGCGGAAGCCGTCGGCAAGCGCCTGGGGAACGGCGCGGCGTGAGCGAACCCGGCATCGGCGCACGCCCGGCTGCCATCACCGGAACGGTCGTGCTGGCGGGGGTGGGTCTGATCGGCGGGTCGGTTGGCCTCGGCCTGCACCAGCGCTTCCTCGCACACCACGTGATCGGCCTGGACCCGGATCCGGTGGCCCTCGAGGCCGCGCGCGGCTTGGGTGCCATCGACGAGGCGCGGCTCGAGCCGGGCCCCTGGTTGGAGCGGGCGGACCTGGTGGTGTTGGCCACCCCAGTGCGCAGCCTGGAGCGCCTGGCGCGCGAGGTGAGCCCGTTCCTGCGCGCCGACGCGATCGTGACCGACGTCGGTAGCGTGAAGGAGCCGCTGGTGAAGGTGCTGCGCGACATCCGTTTCGTGGGCGGCCACCCGATGGCCGGCTCGGAACGCGAAGGGGTCGCCAACGCCGACGCCGCGCTGCTGGAGAACGCCGTGTGGGTGCTCACGCCTGACGAGTCCACCGATGCGGAGGCGCTGGCTCTCGTCAGCGAGGTCGTGAGCGGCCTCGGGGCGCGACCGATCGAGGTGGCGCCCCCTCTGCACGACCGCCTGGTGGCGACGGTGTCGCACCTCCCCTACCTGGCCGCGGTGGCGCTAACGCGAGCGGTGGGCCAGGCCGAGGAGCGGGACCTGCTGGCGCTGCTGGCGGCGGGCGGCTTCCGCGACCTCACGCGCGTGGCCTCGGGTAGCCCG
>SKSV01000439.1 GCA_007122815.1 Trueperaceae bacterium
ATCGCCAACCTGGTCGAGCAGGCCGTCGGCGCCATCGGCGGCAACACCCTCGTGGCTCGCGTGGGCGCGCTCTACCACGACGTTGGCAAGATGCGCCGACCGCAGTTCTTCGTAGAGAACCAGTTCAGCGGAGAGAACCCGCACGACGGCATCAGCCCGCACCTGTCGTACCTGATCATCACCAGCCACGTGCGCGACGGTATCGAACTCCTGCGCGCCTACAAGATGCCGCGCGAGCTCGAGCCGTTCGTGCTCGAGCACCACGGCACCACCGTGCTGGCGTACTTCTACAAGCGCGCTCTCGAGGACACCGGCAGCTTGAGCGAGCTCAACTTCCGTTACCCCGGCCCGCGTCCGCGCTCGAAGGAGACAGCGGTCCTGCTACTGGCTGACGCGGTCGAATCGGCCTCGCGCACCCTCACCGACCCCACCCAGGGCAGTATCCGAGCGTTGATAGACAGGCTCTTCGACCAACGTCTCCAAGACGACCAGCTCTCCCAGAGCCCGCTCAACCTCCACGACCTCGAGGTCATAGCCAACACCTTCGAGCGCATGCTCACCGCGGTGCTCCACCGCCGCATCAGCTACCCCAGCACCGACGAGATAAGGGGGTTGCGCCATGACCGTCGACATCCTCGACGAGACGACCGTCGAGATCCTGGACGAGACCGGCCGCTTCCGGCGGCGTGAGCCCCTGCGGCGCGCGCTCGCACGGCTCGGGGCCGAACTCGGAGCGCGCGGGCGCGAGATGACGCTGGTGCTCGTCGATGACGATGCCATGGCGGTGCTGAACGAGGCGCATCGGGACGAGCCCGGGCCCACGGACGTGCTCGCCTTCCCGCTTCACGATCCCGCCGACGTGGGGGTACCCCAGGTGCCCCTGCTCGGAGACGTGATCGTCAGCCTCGAGACCGCGACGCGACAGGCGCGCGAGCACGCACGCGCTCCTTGGCGCGAGGTAGCCGTGCTGGCGGCGCACGGCCTCGTGCACCTGCTGGGCCACGATCATATCGACACGGTCGGCTGGCGCCCCTTCGAGAAGGCCCAGGAGCGCGTGCTGGAGCTGCTCGACGCGCCGGTGCAGGAGGCTCCCGCGGTCGCTGCGGCGAGTGGCGGAAGCGGGCGCGCCTCGTGAGGGGCCACACCACCCCAGGCGGCCGCGCCGGTTTCGGAGCTTCACTGGCAGCGGCGGGCCGCGGCGTCGCCAGCACCTTCCGCGATGAAGCGAACTTCCGTTTCCAGACGCTGGTAGCGCTCGCGGCCGTGGCGCTCAGCGTGTGGCTCGGAACCGCCACCGCGCTCGTGATCGTCTGCTGCGCGCTGGTGCTGGGAAGCGAGCTCGTGAACACGGCCTTGGAGCGCTTGGCGGACGCGCTGCACCCTCAGCACCACCCGCTCGTAGGCGCGGCGAAGGAAGCCGCGGCCGGCGCGGTGCTCGTGAGCGCCGCCGCAGCCGTGATGGTGGGCATCGTCAGCCTCGGCCCGGCCTTGCTCGAGCGACTCGGAGGCCGCTGAGCATGGGCCGCAAGGTGCCATCGGCCGGGCTCGTGACGGCCGCCGAACGAGCCTGGCGGAACGCCTACGCGCCCTACTCGGGCTTCCGCGTAGGCGCGGCACTGCTCACCTCGGACGGTCAGGTCTACTCGGGCGCTAACGTCGAGAACGCCTCGTACGGCCTCTCGCGGTGCGCCGAGCAATCCGCGGTTCAGGCGATGGCCAGCGCGGGTGGCCGGAGCTTCGTCCAGCTCGTCGTGGTGACCGACAGCGACCCGCCCGCGAGCCCTTGTGGAGGTTGCCGCCAGGTGCTGGCGGAGTTCGCGCCGGAGGCAGAGGTCTGGCTGCTGAGCCTCGACGGACGCGCCCAAGTGCGCACCAGCGTCGCTGAGCTCCTACCGGGCGCCTTCACGCTGGGCTCCGCCGAGGACGACCGGTCGGGTCCCCCTAGGGACGCCTGAGGCACGGCCAGCACGCGCCTCAGCGTTCTCACTGCCTCCAAGGTAGACTCCGGCGATGCTACGCAACCGTTACTCCGTCCTCGCGGCCGCGCTCCTGACGCTGCTCCTGGTCGCGCCTGGAGCGCTCGCCCAGAGCGCTCCGACCCGCATCGTGGTCATGCCGTTCGACGCCACGCGCTCCTTCGAGGGCCTCGGACTCGCCAGCGCCGCCGCCGTTCAGCGCTCGCTCAACCAGGTCGACGGGCTCTACTCCCCGCCCGTGGGCGACGCGCTCTTGGTGCTGCAGCGCGCGAACCAGGCGGGCGTGGATCCGATCGCCGCCGTGGAGCGGCTGTTCCAGGCGGACGCTGTCGTGTTCGGCCGCGTCAGCGGCCAGAGCCAGCTGGCGCTCGAGCTCGTCGTTGTCGTTTCGGGCGAGGACATCGAATCGACCGTCACCGGCTCGCTCAGCGATCTGGCGCGCTTCTGGCGTGACACCGCCGAGGCCAGCTTGGAGAGCGCCGGCGTGAGCATCCCGCCCGCAGAGCTGGCCCAGCTGCGCGGCGCTTTGCGCAGCGCCCCTTCGCTTCCCGCTCTGGGTCCTCTGGGCGTGGCCTCCTCGCGCCTGCCGGGGGTGCGCTCGAACGACCTCGACACCGCGCTGGAGCTCGACCCCGAGAGCGCTTGGCTGCGCGTCGAGACGGCGCGCCTCGCCGCGCTCGAAGGCCGCTTCGACAGGGCGCGCGAGCTCGCTCGCGAGGCCGCCGAGGCCGCTCCGGGAGTGGCAGAGGTGCTCGTGGTCGAAGCGATCGTGCTGTCCTCGCTCGGTGAGCGCGAGCGCGCCGCGAGCGCGTTCGAGGCCACCTTGGCCATCAACCCGGATCACGCCATCGCACTCGCCGGCCTGGCGGAGCTGGTGGAAGACCCCAGTCAGAAGGGCCAGCTCCTGGAGCGAGCGCTCGCCGCCGCTCCTCGACTCGTCGACGCGCACCTGTCGCTGGCGGCGCTCCAGACCGACCCTCAGCGTCGCCTGCAGGTGCTGCGGCGTGCGGCCGAACGTGTGCCCGACTCGTTGACGGTGCAGCGCGCGCTGCAGGAGACGGTGCTGAGCGCGGGAGACCCGCGCGGGGCGTTGGCGCTCCTGCGCCAGACCGCGGCCGACCCTATCGGGCGGGCTGCAGCGGTGTACGCGCTCGCAGCGCAACTACCCGACTCCGTGCGTGGTGAGGCGCTCAGTTTCGTGCGCGAAGGCCGCGAGCTCTTCCCGGAGAGCGTGAGCCTGGCCATCGCCGAGGCGGACATGCTGCTCGCCGCAGGCGAACTGCGGGCCGCCGAGGAGCTCCTAAGGGAGGTCCTCGAACGTGAGCCACTCGCACTGCAAGC
>SKSV01000377.1 GCA_007122815.1 Trueperaceae bacterium
GCAGCAGGGCGATAAGGCGTTCCTGGTGTTGGCATCGGGGGCGGGCGCCGACGTGCGCCCGGCCCTGAAGGCGGGTCTAGAGCTGATCGCGGGTCGCGGCGGCGGCAAGCCCGAGCGGGCTCAGGGCGCCGGCCCCGATCCGGCCGCGCTCGAGGCCGCAATAGCCGCTGCTGAGAACGTCCTGAAAGGCGATTGACCAGATTCTCGGAACGATTCCGAATAACGTGTTAGGATGGTTCCACGGTCCGCACTGGGCGGCTGACGGTCACTGCAAGAAGGCTTCGTCGCACGGTACGCTGGACTGCTAGAGCGCAGCTGACGCACGCAAGCGCGCGTGCGCCGCGCGAATGCTCATCGACACCCCGCCCTGCGCGGGGCAAGGGAGGAGCACGACAATGCAGAACGTCGCCACTCGCAGCCAAGCCCTGTACGCCACCCGGATCGACCTCGATGAGGACACCCGCATCGAGCTCGTGGGCATAACCAACCAGCAGCTCGCCGACACCATCGACCTGTACCTACAGACCAAGCAGGCCCACTGGAACGTCAAGGGCCCGGACTTCTACGCGGTCCACAAGTTCTTCGACGACCTCGCCGCGAGCGTCGAGGAGTTCATCGACGAGCTCGGTGAGCGCGTCACCGCCCTGGGCGGCATCGCGCTCGGCACCACCCGCATGGCCGCAGAGTTCTCGACCCTCGAGGAGTTCGATACCAGCATCGTCTCGAGCGACGACTGCCTGAAGGCACTCATCGAGCGCTACGCCGCCTACGCCGCGTCCACCCGCGTGGCTATCGAGCGCGCCAGCGAGCTCGGTGACCCGACCAGCGAGGACCTCTTCACCGAGATCTCCCGCGTGATCGACAAGGACCTCTACTTCCTCGAGTCGCACGTCCAGGGCTGAGCCACCGAGCTGAGCCTTCTGCACGACACTTTCTCGCGCGCCCGCGTCAGGTTGGCCCTGTGTCCCTTCCAGCCGGCGCGGGCGCGGCCTTAGCGTAGGAGACATGCGGGCGCCGGTTGGTTTCTGGGAGCAAACTGTCACCACACCGCTGCTGTGCGAGCGCTACCGCTTGCTGAGCGAACGTCGCCGGCTCGCGATCGAGCTGCAGCAGCTGAGCGCACGCATGGAGTTCGTGTCGCCCGGAGAGGCCCGCCTCTGGCACGGCAAGCGCGAGGCCCTCTCGCGAAGGCTCTGCCCCGCGCCTCAAAGGGCCACCCTCGACGTCCTCTGGCGCGACGTGCAGCAACTCACCGCGCTCCTGGTGGCAGCGAGCAAGCGCTGGGTATCGCTCGGCGGGCCCTGACACACTGCGGGCCCTGACGCACTGCGGGCCCTGACGCACTGCGGGCCCTGACGCACTGCGGGCCGTGAACTCGCGGCCGCCTGCTTCGCCACCGAACGCCGAAACCTGACGCTCCCTACGCCTCGAAACTGCCGCCCTGCCCTCCGACGTCGTCGGAGAGGGCGTTCTGCTCGAGCACGTGCGGTGCCACGAAGATAGGTGCTCCGGTGCGCACCGCCAACGCCAAGGCGTCCGACGGGCGCGCGTCCAGGTCGAGGTGCACTCCCGCGCGCTCCAGCACCAGCATGGCGTAGTACGTGCCGTCCGCGACGTCGGTGATCTCGACGCGCGAGACCTTGGAGCCGAGCAGCTCGAGCATCGACAGCATCAGGTCGTGCGTCAGCGGGCGGCCTGGGCCCTCGCCGGCGCGACCCGCGGCGATCGCGAGCGCCTGCATGGCGTCGATGACGATGGGCAGCAGGTCTCCCTCAGGACCCTTGAGCAGCACCAGGAACTGGTTCTCGTCTCCCGAGACGGCGATGTCTTCGAGGCTGACCTCGATCATGCCCGAGTGTACCGCTCCCGGGCACCGCGAACCCTCCGCGGTAGACTCGCGCGCATGAACGCGAGCGTCGCCGCAAGCGACACCAGTCTCGAGGTCGTCATCGGGTTGGAGGTCCACCTCGCCCTGCGCACGCGCAGCAAGCTCTTCTGCGGCTGCGCCGCCGACACCTTCGGTGACGAACCCAACCGGCACGTCTGCCCGGTGTGCCTCGGTCTCCCCGGCGCGTTGCCGGTCACCAACGCGGCGGCCGTGAACCTCGCGGTGCGCTTCGTGACCGCGCTGGGCTGCCGGGTACCCGAGGTCAGTCCCTTCGCGCGCAAGCACTACGTCTACCCGGACGCACCGAAGAACTACCAGATCAGCCAACACCACCTCCCCTTGGGCGAGGCCGGCGAGCTCGACCTCGCCGAGGGGCCGAACGGCGCGGCGTTCGCTGGGAGGCGGGTGCGGATCACGCGCTGCCACCTCGAGGAGGACGCCGGCCGCCTTATGCACCCCGCCTACGCGCCGTACAGCCTGGTCGACCTCAACCGCGCCGGCGCACCGCTGCTCGAGATGGTCAGCGAGCCCGATTTGCGCTCGCCCGCCGAAGCCCGCGCCTACCTGGAGCAGGTGCGCGCGCTGGCCCAGGCTCTCGGCGTGAGCGACGCCGCGCCCGAGCAGGGCAAGATGCGCGCCGACGTCAACGTCTCGCTCAGGCGGCCCGGCGAACCCCTCGGCACGAAGGTGGAGGTGAAGAACCTCAACTCCTTCAAGAGCGTCGAGGCCGCGCTCGCCTTCGAGGTCAAGCGCCAAGCTCGCCAGCTCGAGGACGGCAAGCGCGTCACGCAGGAGACCCGCGGCTGGAACGAGGGCGGTCAGCGGACGTACCTGCTCAGGGCGAAGGAGGCGAGCGAGGACTACCGCTACATGCCCGACCCCGACCTGCCGCCGCTGCGCCTATCGCCCGAGTGGGTCGACGAGGTGCGCTCCGCAGCTCCCGAGGTCCCCGCACGGGTGCGGGAGCGCTACGTGCACCTGGGGCTGCGCGAGGCCGAGGCCGATTCGATCGCCTTCGACGCTCCGGCGAGGTCGAGCTTCGACGCCCTCTTGGCGGCGGCTTCCCGGCGCGAACCGGCGCCAGCGGCGGCGCTCCTGGCGAACTGGTTCACGGTAGAGGTGGCGGGTGCGCTGCGCGCCGCGGGACGAGAGGTCAGCGACGCGCAGGCGTGCGCCGGCGAGCTCGCGGCGCTAGTAGCCCTGGTGGACGAGGGCACCATCAGCGGCCCCACCGCCAAGGAGCTGCTGGCCGAGGTCCTCTCCGGCGCCGACCCTGAAGCGTTGGTGCGCGAGCGCGGCCTGGCGCAGATCACCGACACCGCGGCCTTGGAGCAGCTGGTGGACGAGGTGATCGCCGCGAACCCGGACGTGGTCGCCTCCGCCCGCGCGCAGCCGAAGGCGCTCAACGC
>SKSV01000134.1 GCA_007122815.1 Trueperaceae bacterium
GCAGCGCCTCGACAGCGAGCTCAGCGAGATCACCGACACCGACTACTTCAAGCGTCTCTCCTCGCTGGCGCGCGACATCCGGAAGCGCAAGCCAGAGTCGGAGTGACGGCGGCGGCTACGACCGACTCGAGGCCCAGCGCGGACTGAGCCCTACTCGCTGGACTCCGTCGCAGCCTCTGCGTACTTGCGGTCGCGGAAGCGTTGCGCCTTCTCCTGCAGGTCGCGGAAGAAGTCGGTCTCGACGATCTGCTGCACCTCCTGGGTGCGCTTGCCCTCGTCGATCTCGATGCGGAGCTGGCGCACCTCGTGCCGCAAGGTCTGCTCGCGGTGCCTTACCTGTTCGGTCATTGCCTCGAACACCTCGGAGAGCAGACCGATCTCGTCTCGGATCAGACCCCCCCGCAACTTGCTGAAGTCCTGGTCGTACGAGCCCGCGCCGACGCGCTCTGCCACGTCGGTGAGGCGGGTGATCGGCGAGGTGACGTAGCGGGCCATGAACATCACCAGCAGCAGCAGGGTCAGGTAGGTGATGGTGAAGGCGTGCACGGTGCGACCGAGGATGGCGTCCTGCACCTGGTCGACGTACGCCATCTCGAAGTCGATGCCGATACCGCCGGCACGCTGTCCGCTCGTGTCCAGCACGGGCATGTAGGCCGACACCCAGCTGCCGTAGGAGTCGGTGTACCCGACGCGCCGCAACAGCAGGCAGCCGGCGTAGGCGAGCTGGCCGCGCACGGCTCCCAGGAACTCGCCGGCGTACGTCTCGCGGGCGGTGCCGCAGCGCCTGTCCCGGGGCACGTTGAAGGAGAGTGAGTTGAGACCGTCTCTCAGGGGTCCGGAGCTGACGCTAGTCTCGCCGAACGCGTACGACTTCGAGGGGTCGTGGATCGCCCAGAGGTCCGCGAGCGCGTAGATGGTGTTGGGCTCGGGCCCGGCGACGTAGGTGTAGGGCCATGCGCGCGGTTCGAGGCTCTGCACCGTCTCGAACCAGGCCATCTGCTCGAGGTAGAGCTCGTGGTCGGAGAAGCCCTCCTCGTTGACCTCTCCCTCTTCGGCGAGGATCCGCATGGACTCACCGTCGATGCCCGCAGCGGCACCCCGCAGCGTGTCTTGCAGGTCGGTGCGGATGCGCTCGAGGGCGCGTTCGGTGGAGAAGAAGTAGAACCAGTAGTACGCGCCGGCGAACACCACCGTGAACACGAGCGTGAACCCGATCACCAGCTTCCAGCGGAGGCTCAGGAAGGGGCGTCGCTGTGCTGTGGGCGGCTTCGTGCTCATGGAGTGCTCCTTCGGGTGGGTCGGTCGTCAGGTCGGCCGGGTTCGCCCGGCGCTCGCTCGTTCTCCAGCCGTTCGACGGCGCGTTCCAGGATGAGGGCTACGAGCTCCTGGTACGAATGCCCGGCATGATATGCCAGGATCGGCAGCGCGGAACGCCCCTCGATGAGACCCGGTAGAGCGTTGATCTCCACGAGGTTGGGGCGGCCCTCCGGGTCGCAACGGAGGTCGACTCGGCCCACGTCTCGGCAACCGACCGCGTGGTACGCGCGCAGAGCAAGGTCGCCGAGTTCCTCTTCGAGCCCATCGTCCAGCCCGTCTTGGGCCGCGTCGAGTGGCCGGAACTCGCGCACCTCCGAGGCGATCCCGGTGCCGCGCTTCTCGGCGTAGCCGCTCACGTGCCCGCGAGCGAACGTCTCCACCACACCCAGCACCCAGGCGCTCTCACCTGCACCGACGATCCCGACGGTGAACTCGCGGCCCGGCAGGTACGCCTCCACCAGGGCGGGTTGACGGTAGCCGGCCCAGACGCGCTCTACGCGGGCCTCGAGCGCGGCGGCGTCGTTCACCACGGAGCCGCCGTCGACGCCCATCGAAGAGCCCTCGCGCACGGGCTTCACGAAGAGCGGGAAGGGAGCCGGGAGACGCTGGAGATCACTCGGGGACGCCATGACGCTGAAGGCGGCGGTCGGCAGGCCCGCTCCGCGCCACACCAGCTTGGTGAGCGCCTTGTCTAGCGTGAGCGCCATCGTGACGGGGTCGGCGCCCGTGTAGGCGACTCCGTAAGCTTCCAGCAGTGCCGGCACCTGAGCTTCTCGAGCTCGCCCTCGGGTGCCCTCGGCGACGTTGAACACGAGGTCCACGTCGAGTCGGCCGCGTTGCAGAGTAGCCACGAGGCCCGGGAGTCCACCGATGCGCACCACCTGGTGACCGAGCGACCCTAGGGTGTGTGCGAGGCCGCGCACCGTGCTCTCGTCGTCTAGCTCGGCCCAGAAGTCCTCGGGCATCGCACCCGTCAGTTCCTGCTCCTTCGCGAGGTCGTAGGTCAGGCCGATGCGTAACCGCGCGGCAGGGCCTCCGGGACCCGTCACAGGAGCTTGTCCAGGACGCTGGCGCTGGAGCGTTGGCGGCGCTTGAGCCGCCAGTTGAGGAGGCTGGCGTCGTAGACGCCGTACATGCGCCAGCAAGCGAAGGCAGCGAAGACGGCTGCGGCGAGCGCCAGCGGCAGGTAGACGAGCGACGGATCGAAGCGGGTGCCGGCTGCGCTCGCGACGATGACGGCACCTATGAACAGCGCGCCGGCGGCGGTGCCGGCGGCGACGACGAAGCTCTCCATCACGAGGCTCACGCGGCCGCGCCGCTCCTCGGGAACGAGCCCTTGGAACGAAGACCGGGCGGATTGCAGGAACGTCTCGGCAACCAGCCGGAAGAGCAGCAACGCACCGATCGCGCTGGCGAGCCCAGGCAGGGCCAGGAGCGCGATGAGAACGGTGATCCCAACGTAGGGCTGGAACGAGAGGACCTGCTTGAGCTGCATGTGCGCCAGCACCCTGTTCGTGACGAACACCTGCAGCAGGAGCGCGAGCGCCACCGCGACCATGCGGTAGAGCCCGTAGAAGGTCTGGTAGCTCTCGGTGGTCAGGAAGGTCGCGTCGGTCACCACGAGGAAGTGGAACTCGATCACGGTGTCGCAGACCATCAGCGCCAGCAGCGCGAGCGTGAGGTACTTGAAGGAGGGCACGCTACGCACGAACTCGAACCCCTCCGTCAAGGCCTGGCGTGGCGGCTCGGGCTTGCGCGTGATCGAGCGGAAGTGGGCGCGCCGCCGGAGCGCCGCCAGGAGCCCTGTGGCGGCTACGTAGAGGGCGCCGTTGAGCAGCAGGAGGTGGCCGAGGTCGAGCCCCCAGGCGAGCATGAAGGTGGGCGCGCTCGCGGCGAATGCGAGTCCCAGGAACTTCGCCATCAGGCCCCACCCGGCGAGGAGTGGGAAGAGCCGCTTGGCCTGTGAGAC
>SKSV01000264.1 GCA_007122815.1 Trueperaceae bacterium
CCCAGCGCGATCAGCAGCACCACGGCGCCAACGAGCGGGCTCTCGAGCAGCGGTTGGGGGTCGGCCAGCAGCGCGCTGATAGAGGTCGTACCCGTCACCACGGCGATCAGCAAGAAGCCCGCGAGCATTGCCAGACCGCCGCCGGCGGTGACCACGAGCGCCTGGAGGGCGCTGGCGCGGCTCTCCTCCTGCTCGTGCTTGAAGCCGACCAAGAAGTACGAGGTGACGCTGGTCAGCTCCCAGAACACGAAGAGGCTGATCAGGTCATCGGCGGTGACGAGCCCGAGCATCGCCCCCATGAAGCCCAACAGGATCAGGTAGAAGCGCGGGAGCTTGGGGTCGCCTCTGAGGTAACCGCCCGCGTAGACCACGATCGCGACGCCGATACCGGCGACCACCAGCGCCAGCAGCAGCGACAACCCGTCCATACGCATCGAGAGCGTGATGCCGAGACGCGGTACCCAAGCGGTGGGCTCTCGCACGCTCTCTCCCGCAGCGACGGCGGGAAGGTAGCTCAGGTACCAGGCGCACAGGCTGGCCGGCAAAAGAGCCAGCAGCCAGCCGGCCCTGTCGCCCGCCCAGCGGACGATCCACGGTGCCGCGAGGGCGACCGCGAAGGTGGTCAGGACCGCGCTCAGCATGACATGGGGTCGGCCCGCCGCGAGCGGGTCCGGTGGGAAGCGACGGGCCTCGAGCTCATCCAGCCTCCTCCGAGGGCCTATCCGGAACTATGCCCTGCGCCCCGCCAGGGGCACAGGCCAACCCCACCCGGTATACCAGGTTCGCGTGCGTGACGGCGTCGCCGGACTCCACCAGACTAGCTAGGCGTTCTGATACCGCCAAGCGCTCAGCCCGCTGGGCTCAAGGTGCCCCGTTCCGTCGCTTGGGAAGGTACATGAGGCGCCCGGCCACGAGCTGCCCGTTCGGTTCGGTGAGCCACATCTCCAAGGCGCCCCAGAGGTCGTCACTGAAGCGCAGCTCCACGTGGTGAACGCCGTTGGCGGAGCGCCAATCCGAGCGCAACAGCACGCCGCCGTACTCGTCGATGGAGTGCTCGAGCCCTTCGGCGACGGCCGCCACCGTGCCGGGCACGATCTCGAAGCAGAGCGTGGTGTGGTCGAGCGCCAGTTCGCACGGGACCTCGACGGCATGTAGGGCCTCAAGGAGGTGCTCGACGAGCGCGAGGTAAGGCGAACGCTCGATCTCGTGGCGCCCCAGCGCGATCGGGGCGATCAGGAAGAGCGACAGGAGCGCCACTGCGCACCAGGTCCAGCGCTCTCGACGCTCGCGGCAGCCGAAGTGGAGTCGTGGCACGGACATCCTCGCTCACGCGGGCGGCACGCCCACGGTTGGATATAGGCTCATGACGGCGCGGAGGCCGCCTCTTGCTCTTCGACTCAGTCTTGCACGCGAAGCTGGTGCTTCGCGTGAGGCGTCGCTTCGCTCAGTAGCCGCGACCCTCCAAGAAGGCGCGCACTCGCTCGAGCGGCCAGGCGTTCAGGATCGCGCCCGCGGTGAGCCAGCCGCGCCGAGCCGTTAGCACTCCGAAGCGCATGTCGTTCAACCCCGCGACCGAGTGCGCATCGGTGTTGATCACCGCGGTGCAACCCGCGCGCGCGGCGCGCATCAGGTCTACGTCGCCTGCGTCCAGGCGAGCGGGCGAGGCGTTGCACTCGATCGCCACTGCCTGCCCGGCCGCGACCTCGAACACCGCATCCAGGTCGACGTCGTAACCGTCGCGACGGCCCAGCAGGCGTCCGGTCGGGTGGGCGAGCACGTTCACCTGGGGATGCTTCAGCGCCCGCACGATGCGGGCTGTCTGCTGCGCCTGCGGCAGATCGAAGTGCGAGTGGACGGAGACGATGACGAGGTCGAGACGCTCCAGCCAGGCCTCGTCCAGGTCGAGCCCTCCGTCGCGGAGTATGTCCACCTCGAGCCCACGCAGGAGCACCGGCCCCTCGTGCCCGGCTTCGCTGCGAGTTGCCTCGAAGGCGTCGAGCTCTGCCCACTGGCGCTCCAGCTTGGCAGCGTCCAAGCCGCCGGTCATGCGCAGCGCCTGGCTGTGGTCGGTGATGGCGCAGTACTCGTAACCGAGCTCGGCGCAGGCGGCCACCATGGCCGCGACGTCGTCGCTGCCGTCCGACCAGCTCGTGTGCCAGTGCAAGTCGCCGCGGATCCTCTCGAGCTCGATCAACTCGGGTAGCTCGCCCCTCTCCGCCGCCGCGATCTCGCCGCGGTCCTCGCGCAGCTCGGGTGGGATCCACGCGAGCCCCAGCGCCTCGTAGATCTCGGCCTCCTGCTTCGACGCCACCACCGTCTCGCGCCCATCCTCCTCGCGCATCAGGCCGTACTCCGAGAGGGTGAGCCCTCGCTCGATGGCGCGTTGGCGCATGGCTACGTTGTGGGCCTTGGAGCCGGTGAAGTGCGCCAGAGCGGCGCCGAAGCTCCCGTCGCCGACCACCCGCAGGTCCACCTGGAGGCCTCCGCGCAAGACGACGCTGGTCTTCGTGTCGCCGCTCCCGAGCACCGAGATCACACTGTCCGCCTCACGTAACGCCGTGCTCACGGGCTCTGGGTCGTCAGCGCTCGCGAGCAGGTCCACGTCACCCACGGTCTCACGGCCGCGTCTGAGGCTTCCGGCCACGGCAGCGCGGACCACGCCTGGCGACTGCCCCACCAGCTCGAGCAGCGGCCTCACCAGCTGCTCAGTGTCCCCCAATCGCAGCCTCCCCTGGCGTGCCCGCACGCTCTCGATACCGCGCAGGACCTTCTCCTGGGTCTTCTGCCCGAAGCCCGAGAGGTCTGCGACGCGCCCTTCGCGCGCGACCCGCTCGAGCGTGTCGAGGTCCACCACCTCGCGCTCCTGCCACAAGACGCGGGCGCGCTTGGGACCCACTCCGGGCACCTGCACCACATCGAGGAGTCCGAGCGGCAGCCTCTCGCTCAGCTCCGCGAGCTGTGGCAGCGTGCCCTCGCGCACTGCCGCCCTGATCCCGCTAGCGATGTCCTTCCCGATCCCCCGAAGGAGCGTCAGGTCCGCCTCCTGCTCGACCATCGCAGCAAGTGACTCGGGATGCGAGGCCGCGGTCTCAGCGGCGTTGCGGTACGCGCGCACCCTGAACGCGTTCGCGCCGTCGATCTCCAAGAGTTCCGCGACACGCTCGAGCTGGGCGGCGATCTCGGCGTTGCCCAAGCGACGCACCCCGCTCACGACAGGTCCTCCGTGAGCTGCGCCGTGTCGACGCCCAAATCCTGCAGCCGCCTCAGGAAGCCCTCCTCGTCGTC
>SKSV01000276.1 GCA_007122815.1 Trueperaceae bacterium
GTCCTGTCGCACGGGTACCCCGGCAACCGCTTCCTGATCGCCCACTTCGGCGAGAACCTGGCGAGCAAGGGCTACGTCGTCGTCTCCATCGACCACACCGACAGCACCTACTCCGATCAGGCGGCGTTCGCGAGCACGCTGTACAACCGGCCCCTCGACCAGCTGTTCGTCGTGGACGAGATGGATCGGCGCTCGGCGGCGGGCGAGGGCTTCCTGAGCGGCCTGATCGACGCGTCGCGCACCGGGATCATCGGGTACTCGATGGGTGGGTACGGACTGGTCAACGTCATCGGCGGCGGCTTCACCGAGGCCAGCACGCAGCTTGGCTTCGCGCCTCCGAACGGTCTCCTGGCCGAGCGGCAGGCAGGCACCGAGGCGTTCGAGGCGAGCTTCGACCCGAGGATCCGGGCCGCCGTGGCGATCGCCCCTTGGGGCATGCCGGCGGGCTTCTGGGACGCCCAAGGGCTGGCGGGTGTCGAGACGCCCGTTCTGTTCATGGCCGGCAGCGAAGACGACGTCTCGGGCTACGAGAACGGCACTCGCGCCATCTTCGAGGGCGCGGTCAACGCGGAGCGCTACCTGCTGACCTTCGAGAACGCCCACCACAACGCCGGCGCCCCCATCCCGGCGCCGCGCGAGACCTGGTCCGCTGGCACCTTCGAGCACTACGCCGACGCGGTGTGGGACACGACCCGCATGAACAACGTCGCGCAGCACTTCGTGACCGCCTTCTTCGGGGTGCACCTCAAGGGCGACGAGGTGATGGCTCCGTACCTCGACCTGGTGGAGGACGCGGTCGCGGGCGTGTGGTCGGTCGACGACGCGGGCGAGTTCACGAGCGATCACACGTACTGGCGCGGCTTCCAGGAGCGCACGGCCCTCGGGCTGCGGTTCGAGCGGGGGGTGTCGGAGGGCGAGTGAGGCGAGACCGTGCGATCGCTCGCGCGGCGCCGACCCGCGTGCGCAGAGGCGTGGTTACGACCGTCCGTCGCGTCGTCCCGTGTCAGGCATGCTCGAGGAACCAGCGGGACGCCGGAACCCACTCGAGTCGTCCGGGGAGCGGCCGCGATGGTGGTGTCGGGTCGAGGGTGACGAGGAGTGGACGCGCCTCCGGGTACGCGTCTGCAGCCGCCGTCAGGGAACGGATCTCGCGCTCCCAGGTCGCCTCCGCCGCCGTGTCGAGTGATACCTGGACGAGCAGCGGTTCCGCGACCTGGCTCTCCGCGTAGAAGTCGACCTCTCGCTGCTCGCCGACGCGCACCCAGAAGACGTCGTAGCCGCGCCGCTCGAGCTCTATCATGACGGCGGCTTCGAGGCTCCGCCCGCGGTTCTTACGGCCTGCGCGCTCGAACACCGCGATGAGCCCAGGATCGATGGGGTAGACCTTGCGTGGGTTGCGCATGCGCTGTCGCTCGGACGCCGTGTGCATGCTGACCAGGCGAACCATGAACGCGTCCTCGAGATGGCTGAGCAGGTTGTGGAGCGTCTCCTCGCCGACGGCGAGCGCTTGCGACCTGAGGTCGCGGTGGAACTTCGAGACGGAGAACGCTCCAGCCGGGTTCGCCATGAGATGGCGTTGCATGCGGCGAAGGGCTTCGACGTTCGAGACGCTATGCCGCTCGATGACGTCCCGAAGCAGCATGAGATCCACGTACCCCTTGAGGAGCGGCATCCGGTCACGAACGTCGATCCCTTGCGCCTCAGGGAAGCCGCCGATCGTCAGGTAGTTCCGGAGCGCGGCTTCGACAGCGGCGCGCTGGTCCTGACCGACACGGTCCCAGTGCTCGGTTGGCTCCTCACCTGCGTGCCGCAGTGCCTCCCGGAACGAGAAAGGGTGGACGAGCACCTCCATCGAACGTCCCCGCAGCGCAGTGTGTACTTCGGTGCTCAGCAGTTTGGCGGAGGATCCCGAGACGAAGACCTCGGTGTCATGGGCGTCCAAGATGCGCCGCACGACGCCTTCCCATCCAGGGACCAGGTGCACTTCGTCCAAGTAGATCGTGCGCTGCCCCAGTTCGCGGACGGCGGGCACCATCCTCCGGTGCTCCTCGAGCATCCAGCCGAGGTCCTCGGCGGTCATGCCGACGAGTCGCTCGTCTTCGAGCGAGATGAGGAGATGCGTGCCGAGACGATCTCCGGCCTCCAGACGTTCGGCGATGTGGCGGTAGAGAAAGGAGGTCTTGCCGCCACGACGCACACCGATGACAGCGATGGCTTTGCTCGCGACGCGCGGTAGCCGTAGGTCGCGCGCGGTGCGTGGCGGGAGTGGCGCGGCCAACGACTCCGAGAGCTTGAGCGCCAGCATGTCGCCGGAAATCGCACGTGGCATGCGGGAAGAATAGCATGATTCTGTACTTTTCAAACGGGTATAAGTCTCGAGTTTTGCCACGCCGATCCGAGCTGACGAAGCGTGTCAGGCGTCCTGTACTGGCCCGCAAGGAGCGCGCCGGGACCCGAAGGCCCCGGCGCGCTGATATGGGGGGTTTCTTGTCAAGTCGGCATGAAGGGGCTGTGACTCGTGATTGGTCACAGCCCTGTCGTGGTTGGGGTGCGGTGGTGACGTGCGGGTCGGTTCTCGACGCGTTGTCAGTCTGATATGCGCGGGTTGGGTGCCGCAGGACGATGTGTTCGGCTGGGGGCGTGTCGCGATCTAGAATCGAGCGTGACCGCCGGACGGCGGGTGCTCATAGCGCGCTCGCGCATCACCCCCAAGACGCTGCCGTCACCAACGCACCAGGAAGGGGTCGGGGGTCAGGCGGGCCGGATCATGACTCCATCACCGCCAACGACCAGCACCAGCCGGCGAGCTCGCGTGCGACGGCGGCGTTCGCAACGACCCGGCGTTTGCCGCGCGCCTCGAACGATTGCCAGCGGCGATGAAGCCGCACGTTGCCCTGGTGCCCACGCTCGCGCGCTGCCGGGCTCGCCAGCGCCCAGCGGGCACGCAGCGTCGGTGAGGTGGACTTGTAGCTCGGCCGGTGGTGCCACGCGGCCTCGACCAGCAGGCGGCGCGCGTGGGCGTTGCCGGTTTGGGTGAGCCCACCCTGCGAGTGCGATGCGCCTGAGGAGTGCTCGGTCGGTACGAGCCCGAGGTACGAGCCGATGCGCCGCCCGTCGAGTCTCGACCAGTTGCCGATCTCGACCGCCAGGCCGAACGCGGTGAGCGTCGAGATGCCCCGCAGGCACGACAAGCGTTGCACCACACTCGTGAACTCGCTCTGCGCGGCCAGCGCGCCGATCGCTTCGTCCAACCGATCGCGTCGATTCTCTA
>SKSV01000098.1 GCA_007122815.1 Trueperaceae bacterium
ACTTCGCCGAGCAGCTCGGAGCCAGCGTGGTCTCCACGATCCCCACCGCGGTGATGCGAACCGATCCGGTCGGAGTGGAGGGTCGCGAGGAGGACTGGTGGAGCGGCTACCAGCGCGAGTGGGACCTGGCGGTCGAGAGCGTGCGGGAGCTGGCAGAGAGGGCCTCGTCGTCGGGAATCACGCTGGCGATCGAGCCGATCAACCGCTACGAGAGCTACCTCCTGCGCACCGCCGAGCAGGCGCGGCGCTTCGTTGCGGACGTCGGTTCGCCAGCCGTGAAGGTACAGCTCGACACGTTCCACATGAGCTTGGAGGAGGCCGATCCGGCGGCGGCGATTCGTGCGACGGGCCAGGCGTTGTGCAACCTGCACCTCGCGGACAGCAACCGGCGGGCGGTCGGTGACGGTGGCCTGGACTGGCCGTCGATCCTCGCGGCCCTGGTGGAGATCGGTTACGAGGGGCCGCTCACGCTGGAGCCGGTTCCGTCCGAGCCGAACGTGTTCTTGGGGGTGCGGATGGCCAGGCACGAGGCGCTGCGCGACCGCGACGTGGAGGTCAGCGTCGACCTGCTGCGGCGGTTGCTGGGGGCCGCCCCCCCGGCGGCTGGCTGACCGGGCTACAGCCGTCCGCTTCCGCTACGTCAACTGCTTGACCACGAGCGGCGCCATTGGCGTCGAGACTTGGTCATGGCAGAGGGATCAGGGAACGGTTCGAGAGCCGGCGATTCGAAGCTCAGGAGCAGGCCGCTAACGATTGACAACGGGCGGGGCGAGCGCTTGGCGGCTCGGCTCGACCTGCCGGCGGAGTCGGAGCCCGTGGCTGTCGCGTTGCTCGCTCACTGCTTCACCTGCTCGAAGGACCTGCGCGGGCTCCGCCAGGTCTCAGGTGCCATCGCGGAGGCCGGCTTCGCCGTGCTTCGACTCGACTTCACCGGTCTGGGCGAGAGCGAGGGCGAGTTCGCCGAGACGACCTTCTCGACGAACGTTAGCGATGTCACGGCTGCGCTGGACTCGATCGAGGGGGAGCTGGGGCTCCCGCAGCTCCTGGTGGGCCACTCGCTGGGCGGCGCCGCGGTGTTGGCGGCTGCCTTGAAGCGCCCGGATGTGAGGGCGGTTGCCACCATCGCGGCGCCCGCCGACCCGGCTCACCTCACGGAGCTGCTCCACGATCAGCTGCAACCTCTGGAGAAGGAGGAAAGCGTGATGATCGACATCGGCGGTCGCCCGTTCGAGGTGCGGCGCGAGTTGATCGAGGATCTTCGCGCTTCGGAGCTGCCATCCGCACTCAGCGACCTCAGACGGCCACTGTTGATCGTTCACTCCCCGGCCGACGGTACCGTCGGGATCGAGCAGGCCAGCGAGCTCTTCAGTGCTGCGCGCCATCCCAAGAGCTTCGTCGCGGTCGATGGCGCGCACCACCTCCTCACCGATCCTCGCGACGCGAGTTTCGTGGGGCACGTCATCGCTGCGTGGGCCAGTCGTTACGTTGTGGAGTCCGGGGAGCGCTCGAGCGCTGGCGGTGTTGCGCGTGCATGACGAGGTTCGCAGTGAACAGGCTGTCCGGGAGGCCGGGGGTCGCCCACGGAGCGAGCTCCTGGCTGTGACGGCGAGTGACATGGTGGAGGTCGACCGACGTGCGGTTGAAGAGTTCGGGGTCGAGCTGTTGCAGATGATGGAGCTTGCTGGACGGGCGCTCGCCAGGTTGGCGCTTGCGCGCTTCCTCGATGATCTCTCGGACCTTTCGCCGCACGTCGTGGTGCTCGCCGGCCCCGGCGGAAACGGGGGCGGGGCCCTCGTTGCGGCACGGCGCCTGGCGGGATGGGGGGCGGCGGTCACGGTAGTCACGAGCGCCAGCCAACCCGACCTGTCGCCGGTGACGGCTCACCAGGCGCGTGCTTTGCGCTCACAGGGGGTAGCCGTGAACGCCGTTGATTGCCTCCAAGCGATCGATCCGAAGATCGATCTGGTCATCGACGGGCTGCTCGGGTACCGGGGTGACGGGGAGCCGCGGGGTGCGGTACGTGAGGCCGTCTGTTGGGCGCTGGCTGGAACGGCCCCGATCTTGGCTCTGGACGTACCTACGGGGCTAGACGCGACGACCGGTGTGACCGCCACGGTCTGCTTGCCCGCGAAGGCCACGCTCACGCTTGCAGCGCCGAAGACGGGGCTCATCGCGGCGCAAGCGGCAGCCGTGGTGGGCGAGGTCTACCTGGCGGACATCGGTGTGCCCCCGGGCGCGTACCAGGGCTTCGACTCACCTACCGACCCCAAGACGTGGTTTCGGGCGAGCGACGTCATCCGGGTGGTTTGAGCGGAGGCGTCTCAGGTAGCGCGCGGGTGTGCCTCGGTGATCCCTGAGGACTTATCAAATCATTGGTAACCCACCCACCAGACCGATAACACGCTCCACGCCACTCCTCACCCAACCGACTCACGTACCCCGAAGCCCCACGAACAAGTCGCCCTCCGTCTCGCGCCCACCGTTCACCAGGCTGAAGACACGGTAGTAGGTCTCCTCACCGAAGATGCTGAGCCAGTGTTCTTCGGGCAGGTCCCGCAGCTTGGCGTAGTCCCGCAGCTGCGAGCGGTGCCTGGAGATGGCTTGCCAGACGGTGTCGGTGAAGGCACGGGTCTCCACCCTAGTCGTGAGCGCCCAGTCCTCCCACGGCACCGCACCTCGCGAGTGGTCGTCCACCCGCTTGTTGAACACACCGAAGGCGGCCTGGTAGGCGTCCAGGAGATCGCGGTTCGGAGCCATGTAGTAGAGCTTGGACACCAGGTGTGGCGGCTGGTCCAACGCGGCAGTGTCACTGGCGGCTCGAACCACTGCGGCGGTGGCTAGCTGTGAGATGGCGATGTGGTCAGGGTGCCCATAGACGCCATCGGGTCCGAAAGTCACAACCACCTGGGGCCTCACGCGCTGGACGATCTCGGCGATGCTCCTAACGGCTTCGGCCGAGTCCGCCCTGTCGAGCTCGCCGTCCATGTGCTCCAGCACGAACACTTGCCGGACGCCCAACACCTCGGCCGCGGCCTCGAGTTCGCGCGTGCGCAGATCACCAAGCGCGGCCTCACCCGGGTAGTCCTCCTTCGACCCCTTCCACCCGCGCTGCCCGCGAGTCGCAGTGATCAACGAGGTCTCGACCCCTTCGGAAGCGTACCTCGCCAGTATGCCTCCGGTTCCCAACGATTCGTCGTCCGGATGTGCGAGGACGCACATCAACTTGAGCTGCTCGGACATGGTGAAGACCTCCGATCGGATGCCCGCA
>SKSV01000141.1 GCA_007122815.1 Trueperaceae bacterium
CGGGGGTCCCACGGAAGGAGTCCGGTTCTCCGCTCGGGGATGCGGACCTCCCCCATAAGTTCCCCCCGGGAGTCGTGAACTTCCCAGCGATCCGGTCCACCCAAGCGCCACTCCCGGAGCAGCCGGATCGTGCCGTCGCCCTCTCTGCCAACGTACGTGAGACACGGCACCCCCCGTGAATTAGAGTAGGGCGAAGGCAGGGAAACCGACCATGCTGGGACTGCGAGAGAAAATGGAAGAGCGAAGTAAAGCCCTCCCCCCCGGGGAGGGTAAGCGAAGCGCGGCAGCTCCTCCGGACGCGGAGGTGATCGACCGACCGCTGCGGCGGCGATTCGCGCCGTCGTACAAGCTGCGGATCGTCGAGGAAGCGGACCGGTGCACGGAGCCCGGCGACGTCGGCCGACTGCTCAGGCGAGAGGGCCTGTACACGTCGCACCTGACGGCGTGGCGCAAGGCCGCGCGGAGCGGATCCCTGCAGGCCCTGTCGAAGAAGCGGGGCCGCAAGGCCGAGCGCAATCCACTCGAAGAGAAGGTGCGCAAGCTCGAGCGCGAGAAGGCCCGGCTCGAACACGAGCTCCACAAGGCGCGCCTGATCATCGACGTCCAGGGAAAAGTTGCCGGGCTGCTGGGATTGAGCCTCGAGGACGGGAAGAACTTGTGAAGGCCGCCCAGGAGTTGGCCACGCACGTCGGGGTGAGCCCCGCGTGCCGTGGGCTCTCGGTGTCCCGAGCTACGTTCTACCGTCGCCAGAGGCCCTCCACCGGGCATCAGCAGCCCCGCCAGACCCCTGCCCGGGCGTTGAGCGACGAGGAACGCGACCAGGTCTTCGAGACCCTGTGCTCGGAGCGCTTCGTGGACCGGTCTCCCGGCGAGGTGGCGGCGACGCTGCTCGACGAGGGCACCTACCTGTGCTCCGAGCGCACGATGTACCGGGTGTTGGCCTCGCGAGCCGCAGTTCGGGAACGTCGCCCACAGCTCCGTCATCCCGACTACAAGAAGCCGGAGCTGGTGGCCACCGCCCCGAATCAGGTCTGGTCCTGGGACATCACCCGGCTGCTGGGACCCGAGAAGTGGAGCTACTTCTACCTCTACGTGATCCTGGACATCTTCAGCCGCTACGCCGTGGGGTGGATGGTCGCCGATCGGGAGAACTCCATCCTGGCCCAGAGGCTCATCCAGCAGAGCTGTCTCAAGTACGGCGTCCAGCCCCAGGTCCTCACCCTCCACTCGGACCGTGGGGCTCCGATGACGAGCCAATGCACGGCTCAACTGCTGGCCGATCTCGGCGTGACCCGCTCCCTCTCCCGGCCCCAGGTCTCCGATGACAACCCGTTCTCCGAGGCGCAGTTCAAGACCTTGAAGTACCACCCTTCCTTTCCAGGACAATTCGACGACCAGGACCAGGCCAAGTCGTTCTGTCGCTCCTTCTTCCCATGGTACAACACCGAGCACCGCCACGGGGGCATTGCGATGCTCACCCCCGAACAGGTCCACTACGGCCGTGCCGGCGAGATCCTCTCCCGCAGGGAGGCTGTCCTCCGCGAGGCCTGGGCCGCTCATCCTGAACGCTTCGTTTCCGGCGAGCCCAAGCCCCAACCCCTCCCGGAGGCCGTCTGGATCAACCCTCCCTCCCCATCCCTCACCACACAGGCCGTTGCTCACTAATTGATCCGCCCGAGTGTCTCAAGGTCGTTGACAGGTTCTGGACCGGCTCCGGAACTGTGCGGGCCGGTCTGCTCTCCCAGAGGTTCTCTCGTCCTTTCTCAGAATATCAGTCTGGTTATTCTGCGAGATCGCTCAGCACTTCGGCATGTCGGCTCATCGTTATCCCTCGCCTCAACGGGGTGCGTGCAGAATTCTCACGAAAGAACGTTCCACCCGGCCGGGTGCCACCGAAACGCGTCTGCATGCCTCAGGGCGTAGCCGAGCCCGGGGAAGGGGAAGTGGAAGCCCAGGATCAGCATCTCGTCCGTGGCTGCCTGGTCAAGCAGTCGCCTTCTGGTCAGGCCCGCCAGTTCGCGATCCACGTCGTGGAAAAACTGCCATTCCGGATGCTCGAAGGAGACGTGAGTGAATACCACGGCATCGCCCACGATCAGGAGCTCGTGCCTTCCACCCTCCACGCCGAGGGCGATGTGGCCGGGCGTGTGGCCCGGAGAAGGGATACTTCGGATTCCGGTCGCCACTTCCTCGTCCGATCGGATCGTCCGAACCCGGTCGTCGTGAGCTTCCAGAATCCCGCGGGTCGCACCGAGAAGCGCCTCCGTTTCAACAACGGCCTCGAAGAGCGCGTCCGGGGCTTCGTCGCTGGTCCAGAAGTCGAACTCACGTTCCGAGATAAGGACCTCCGCGTTGCGAAAGGCAGGCGCCTCGGTCTGCGGGTCGAGGAGCCCCCACATGTGATCCGGATGGGCGTGGGTAAGAATCACTGCGTCGATGCTCTCGGGTGGAACACCCGCCGCCTCCAGCGAAGGACCCAGCCGCCCTCCGGTGGGATGTGATTCGGACCAGATCCCGAGCCCGGGGTCGATCAGCGTCCGTCGATCACCGGAGTCGATCAGGACCGGGCTCACCTGAAGGGGGGTGTGTTCGGCCGGGACCAAGCGGGAACGGAAGTACTCCGCGCGCCTCTCCGGATCCACATTGAAGGCGCGGTGTTCGAGAGGATCGTCAACCTTCACGGCATCCATCGGAAAGTGGAAGTACCCGTCGCTGAGCACGGTAATTTCCGTATCGTCCAGATCGAAGCGGTAGAAGCCCGGCGACGGATTGGCTGAGGGGGTAGGGGGACGCATTCCGATACGCGTTTCTCCCCCTGCCAGGGAGGTCGGTCCGAGCGCAGCGCCTGTGAGAGCGGCGGCGTTCAGGCGAACGAAGTCACGGCGGTCGATGGGAGACATGACACCCTCCTCTTGCTGGAGTGGAAGAATGAAGCCCGGCAGCGCGCGGTTGCTCCCGAGTCACCCACGCCGGCAACCTAGAAAAGTGTGAGGCCTCGTGCAGTGCTCATCCGAACCTCGTCCGCGCCTTGAACCGCCCCGGGTTGACCGGACACCTCTTTGCGTGACCACCACCTCCTTCCCGTGCGGAAGCGGCGCCCAGACGCGCGGGCCGGCGTTCGTCCATGAACCCCATTCCGGTGAGCGGGCGGTGGGCGCAACGTGAGCACAAGACACCGAAAAGCCCCCCAGTTCGCCAGCAGCATCACGAACTGGCCTTTCGGAATCGTTTGGGAGGCTTCGTTTTCCTCGGGAAGACGGGGC
>SKSV01000012.1 GCA_007122815.1 Trueperaceae bacterium
AGCGGCCTGGGTCGCAAGCCGCGCTTCATGCCCGCCCGCCTCGCACCACATCGCCGAAGTTGCGCAGCACCTGCAGGCCCACCGCCTGACTCTTCTCGGGGTGGAACTGGGTGGCGTGGAGGCGGCCCATCGAAACGGCGCTCAGGAAGCGCGTCGAACCGTAGACGGTCTCCGCCCCGCTGGGCACCGCGCCGCGGGGGAACGTCACGTAGTAGGAGTTCGCGAAGTACGCGAACGCTCCGCTGGGCACGCCGCGCAGCAGCGCCGCGTGACCGAGCGGCCAGAGCTGGTTCCAGCCCATCTGCGGCACGCTCACCCCGTCGGTCGGGAAGCGCCGCACCTCGGCGTCCAGGACCCCCAAGCCGTCGACGCCGGGCGCCTCCTCGGAGCCGCGCGTCAGCAGCTGCAAGCCCACGCAGATGCCCAGGAAGGGCGCATCCGAGGCCAGGTGCTCGGCGACTACGGGCGCGAACCCGGAGCGCTCGAAGGACCTCATCACCTGTCCGAAGTGACCCTGTCCCGGCAGTACCAGCGCCCTGGCGTCTCGCGCCGCCTCCGGGTCGTCGCTACGTACGGCTGGAACTCCGGCCGCCTCCAGCGCCTTCTCGACGCTGTGCAGGTTCCCGGCTCCGTAATCGATGAGGATCACGCCCACGCTGATCAGAGCGTCCCCTTGGTCGACGGTAGCTCGTCGTGAGTGGTGCGCGTAGCGACGCCCAGAGCGCGAGCCAGAGCCTTGACCGCGGCCTCGCAGACGTGATGGGCCTCGCCCATCTCCAGGACACGCACGTGGAGCGTCGCCCGCGCGTGGTTGGCGAAGCCGCGCAGGAGCTCGCGCAGGTGGTACGCGGAGAAGCCGTTGGCGCTGCCCGGTACCCCACTGGGGTCGAACGCGAGGAACGGCCTGCCGGAGAGGTCGAGCACCACGTGGACGAGCGTCTCGTCCATGGGTACGAAGGCGTCGGCATAACGTTCGATCCCTCGCGCCTCACCGACAGCCGCGCGGAGCGCCTGACCTAGGGTGATGCCGACGTCCTCTGCGAGGTGATGGACGTCGACGTGGAGGTCCCCGGTAGCGCGCACCTCGAGCCCGAAGCGGCCGTGCCGCACCAGCTGCTCGAGCAGGTGATCGACGAACCCATGACCGCACGCGACGCTCCCGCCGACGCCGTCGAGGTCGATCGCCACACGCACGTCCGTCTCGGTGGTGACACGGTGGACCTCCGCGCGCCGCGCTTCAGGCGTGGGCATGAGGCTCTCCCTTCGGTGTCTCGCCTGCCGCGGCGAGGTGATCGTCTAGGGCCGCCAGGAAGGCGTCGTTCTCCTCGCGCTTGCCCACGCTGACGCGCAGGCAGTTCTCGAGGCCTTGCAGGTGGTCCTGGCGCCGGACCAGCACGCCACGCGCGGCCAGTCCCGCGAAGGTGCCCGCGGCGTCGTCGACCCTGAACAAGACGAAGTTCGTTGCTGACGGGAAGGCCTCGATCCCTGCGCGGGCGGTGAGGGCGGTCTGTACACGCTCGCGCTCCGAACGCAGCAGCGCCACGCGCTCCTCGACGAAGCTGGGATCCTCCAGCACCGTCTCGGCCAGTGCCGACTGTGCGGCGGACACCGCGAAGGGCAGCAGGACCTTCTGCAGGTGCAGCGCGACCGCGGGCTCGGTGAGCGCGTAACCGAGCCGCACGCCGGCCATCCCGAAGGCCTTCGAGAAGGTCCTCAGGGAGACCGCGCCCGAGACCTCGCGCGCTACCGAGCAGTGGTCGCTCCCGGCGAACACCCCGTAAGCCTCGTCGATCACGGTGAGCCAGCGCCCCTCACCCGCGCGTGCCAGAGCGCGCACGTCGGCCGCCTCGACGGCGTTGCCGGTCGGCGCCATCGGCGCCGCGAGGAAGTGGACGCCCTCGCCCGCGGCGAGCTCGCTCTTCAGCGCCTGTAGCGGCAGCGCGAAGCCGTCACCCAGCGGCACGAGGCGCAGTTCCACCCCCAGCAGCTGAGCCTGCAGGGCGTAGAGCGAGAACGAGGGTGTCACGCTCAAGACGCGCCGCTCCAAGCCGGCGGCGATCACCGCGGCTTGGATCAACACGTTCGAGCCCGGTGCCACCACGACACCGTCCTCTGGCCAACCCTCGTACGCCGCGATGGCCGCCCGCACGCGCTCGGCATGCATGTCGGGGTACCGCTGCAGGGGTGTCGAGGAGAGGCGGGCCAGGGCGCGCGCGCGGAGCGCTTCCGGAAGGTCCCACGGGCACTCGTTCTGGTCGAGTTTCACGCGGTGCTCGTGAGGGCGGAAGTGGTACGCCGGCAGCGACCGCACGGCAGGGCGGATGGGCATGAGCACAATGCTACCGCTGCGAGCGGCGGCGCGCCTCCTCCAGGAAGGGCTCGGCGCTCTCGTGCAGCTCCGGCGCCAGCTCGACGGCGCGCTCGAAGGAAGCCAACGCCTCGACGAAGCGCGCCACCCCGAACTGCGCCAGGCCGAGGTTGAACACCGCCTGAGGGTTCTCCGGGTTGCTGGCGACCGCGGCCTCGAGGCTCTCCAGCGCCAGGTCGAGACGCCCCACCTGCAGCTGAGCGAAGCCGAGGTTCGACAGCAGAACGTCGTTCTCGCCGAGCAGCTCACGCGCGCTGTGGTACGCGACCATCGCCGCGCGCTGGTCGCCGGAGCGCTGCAGTGCGTAGCCCTCGTAGAAGGCGAGCACCCCCGCGTCGCCATGGCTGCGTGCGCGCGCGAAACCTTCAGCGGCGATGGTCCAATCGCCCGTCTCCAGCGCCGAGAGGCCCTGCTCGAAGGCCACCGCCGCCTCACCCTCGAACTGCAGCGCGTCCTCGTCGTCCACGATGCGCGCCTGCTGGTCGAGCACCGTGAGGGCTCGGCCCGCGATGGCCAGGTCCGGCTCCTCCGCGCGGACCTCCTCCAGCACCGCGCGTGCTTCGGAGACGCGTCCTACGCGCCCCAGCGCGATCCCGTAGTAGCTCCTGAGCAGCGGGTCGCGCTCCCCAGCCTCGATCAACGGCGTCAGCCTGGAGAGAGCCTCGCGCGCGCGCCCGGAGCTCAGGAGCAGCTCCAGCGTGCGGGTCTCGAGCTCCTCGCCCTCACCTACGCTCTGCTCCAGCAGCGCCAACGCCTCGTCGACACGCCCGCTCCGCGCCAGCACGTTCGACAGTGCCTGAGCGGCTTGCAGTGCGAGTGGCTCACGTTCGAGGACCTCCCTTAGGAGCTCCTCGGCGGCCCGCAGTTCGCCTGCGGCGAGCAGCA
>SKSV01000156.1 GCA_007122815.1 Trueperaceae bacterium
GACTCGGCAACATCGCTCCCGCCCAGAGCGACTACTTCCAGATGGTCAAAGGGGGCGGCCACGGCGACTACCGCCAGATCGTGCTGGCGCCCGCGACCGTGCAGGAGCTGATCGACCACACGGTGCTGGCCTTCGACCTGGCGGAGCGCTACCGGATCGTGACGGTGGTGCTGGCAGACGGCAGCCTGGGACAGATGATGGAGGGCGCCGAGCTGCCTGAGATGCGCGCGACGCGGCCCCGCGACGAACGACCGAGCTGGGCGCTCACCGGCGCCGCCGGCCGCGATACCAACCTGGTCTCCTCCATCCACCTCGATCCGGACGAGGAGGAGCGCTTCAACCACCACCTGCGCGCGAAGTACGACGCCATCGAGGCCGCGGAGGTGCGCTTCGAGGAGCACGAGCTCGAAGACGCGCGCGTCGCCATCGTCGCCTTCGGCACCGCAGCGCGCCTGGCCAAGACCGCCATCGCCGCCGCCCGAGCCGAGGGCCTGCCACTAGGGCTCTTCCGCCCCATCACGCTCTATCCCTTCCCCGAGGCTCAGCTGCGCTCCCTCGCCGAGCGCGTAGACACCCTGCTGGTCGTCGAGATGAACATGGGCCAGATGGTGGAGGACGTGCGCCGTGTGGTCGGCGAGCGGGCGCAGGTGCGCTTCTTCGGCCGCACCGGCGGTGTGATGCCGATGCCGGAAGAGATCCTCGAGCACGCCCGCATGGCTGCGACCGAGAAGGAGACCGACAAGGAGGAGGTGCCCGCATGAGCGTACTCGCGCCGTCCGAACCCGCGCTAACGCCGGTGTACTCCTACCCAGACGCGCTCACCCACGTGCCCACCCACTACTGCCCCGGCTGCACGCACGGGATCGCCCACCGCCTGATCGCCGAGGTCATCGACGAGATGGGCGTGAAGGAGCGCACCATCGGCGTAGCCTCGGTGGGCTGCTCCGTCTTCGCCTACCGCTACTTCGGCGTCGACTTCGCGCAAGCTCCCCACGGCCGCGCGCCCGCCATGGCAACGGGCGTGAAGCGCGTGGAGCCCAACTCGCTCGTGTTCACCTACCAGGGTGACGGCGACCTCGCCTCCATCGGCGCGGCCGAGATCCTGCACGCCGCGGTGCGCGGCGAACCGATCACCGTCTTCTTCCTCAACAACGCCATCTACGGCATGACCGGCGGTCAGATGGCCCCCACCACGCTCGAGGGACAGGCGACGACCTCCTCGCCCGACGGCCGTGACGCGGCGACGCAAGGCACGCCCCTGAGGATGAGCGAGCTGCTCGCGCAGGTGGACGGCGCCGTCTACGTGGTGCGCCGCAGCCTCCACGACGTGGCGCACATCAGACGCGCCAAGAAGGCCATCCGCCGCGCGCTCGAGGTGCAGCAGCAGAAGCTGGGGTTCGGCATGGTGGAGCTCCTCTCCAGCTGCCCCACCAACTGGGGGATCACGCCGGAGAAGGCGCTCGAGTTCATCCGCGACGAGATGGTGCCGGCCTTCCCGCTGGGCGACTACCGGCTCCCGGGCGAGGAACGCCCCGAGTCGAGCAGGGGGAAGCGCTCGTGAAGTCCGACGTGGTGATCGCCGGCTTCGGTGGCCAGGGTGTGCTCTTCGCCGGCCAGGTCCTCGCGCACGCGGCGCTCGGCGCCGACCTGCACACGACCTGGTACCCCTCCTACGGCCCCGAGATGCGCGGGGGCACCGCCAACTGCACGGTGGTGATAAGCGACGAACCCATCGGCTCACCGGTAGTCGCGCGCCCACAGGCGGCGATAGTGCTGAACCTGCCGTCGCTCGAGCGCTACGAACCGCTCCTGCAGCCCGGCGGCCTACTGGTGGTCAACTCGTCGCTCATCGACCGCGAGGTGAAGCGCGAGGACCTCACCGTCGTATCCGTCCCCGCCGACGACGTGGCGGCCGAGCTCGGCAACGCCCGCCTGACCAACATGGTCCTGCTCGGCGCCCTGCTGGAGCGCTCGGGCATCATGAGCGTGGAGCACGTCGTCGAGACCCTCGGGCGCGTGCTGCCCGAACGCCACAAGCGTTTGCTCGGCGTCAACCGCGAGGCGCTGGCGAGGGGGGCGGAGTTGGCGCGCAAGCAGGAAGGGCGGGAGGCGGCTCCCGCGGTGTAGTTGGAGGCAGGCTCGTCTCAGGAAGCTCGGCATCCACAAGTGCAGGTGACGCCGTTCGGGTGAGGAGACACTTCCGGTGCAGACCCGTGCGCTCGAGCGTACGATGGAGCATGCGCCAAGTCCCCGCACTCCTATTGCTCGTGTTGCTGGCGATGGCTTCCGTTCGCGCTCAGGAGATCATCGTGAGCACACCTCCAGACCTCTTGGTGGCACCGGGCGAGCCGGTGACGCTAGTGTTCGAACTCGTGTCGGACGAGAACGCGGAGGTGCTCCTCGACGCAACTTCCAGCACTGGTTGGTTCCTGGTGCCGCCGCCCGCCACGCTCGAGCTAGTGGCGGGAGTAGCGACCCCTGTCACGGTGGCGGTGGAGGTGCCGACCGACGCTCTGGCACTAACGGTCGATCGCATCACGCTTTGGGTGGGTGGTGTGGACCCACCGCTAGAGGTAGTGGTGGAGCTGGTCGTCGCGGAAGTGGTGGACTTGGTGTTGCAGGCGCCGATCGAGGCCGCCATCACCGATGAAGGCCTCCTCGCTGTCGTCCTGAACCGAGGGAACACCATCGAGACAGCCAGGCTGGAGCTCCTGCGCGATGGAGACGTGATCGATCGGGAAGACTTCATCTTGGCGGCTGGCGCGCGCCAGGAGTTGCGCTTCGCGCTAACCGACGAGGGACCGCACGCTCTGGTTCTCTCGAGTGAGAGAGGTTTAGAGGCGGAGCGCGATGTGCACGTGTTCCGGTTCGGTACACCAGCGCCCGAGCCGTTCAGACTCTCCGCCGTTCTGGCAGGCGGGATAGACATAGAGGGCGACTGGGACGCGAGCCTCTCCGCTCGGGGAGCGCTCTCGGACTTCAGCACGCTCGATCTTCGAGTGTTCGCCCCCACGTGGCGCCGCTCGTACGCGGCCGTCGCGTTCGAGCATGCGACGGTGCGCCTCGGAGCGGCCGGTTCCGCGCCGTTCCGGCTGGATCTGCCGAGGGACCTCGGCGTGAGCGTGGTCTACGACCGCGACGGCATGGGCGTCGCTGGCATGATCGGGGCGGGACCCGGAGACGAGCTGGCCGGCTACCTAGCTGGGTCCTGGGCTACCTCTGA
>SKSV01000342.1 GCA_007122815.1 Trueperaceae bacterium
CAGGTGATGGAGGCGGGCAAGGACTACTTCACCGACAAGGCGCCGCTCACGACGCTGACCCAACTGTCCGACGCGCGCGCGGCGGTGGCTCGCACCGGCCGCAAGTACATGGCGTACTACAGCGAGCGCATCCACACGGAGAGCGGCGTGCGGGCGGGCGAACTGATAGCTGAAGGCGCCATAGGCAGGGTCATCCAGGTGTTGGGCCTGGGGCCACACCGGCTCAGCCTCGCCTCCCGGCCTGCCTGGTTCTTCGAGAAGGCACGCACCGGCGGCATCCTCATCGACCTCGGCTGCCACCAGATCGAGCAGTTCCTCCACTACACCGGCGCCCACGACGCCGAGGTCTTGAGTGCCCGCGCCGTGAACCTGGCGCACCCCGAGGCGCCTGGCATCGAGGACTTCGGTGAGGTGCTGCTGAAGGCGGACAACGGTGCCTCGAACTACTTCCGGGTCGACTGGTTCACCGCCGATGGCCTGCCCACCTGGGGAGACGGCCGCACGATGATCCTGGGCACGGACGGCACCATCGAGATGCGCAAGTACATCGATCTCGCCCGCGCCGACGACGGCGACCACCTCTACCTCGTGAACCACGAAGGCGTCCATCACATGCCGCTCGCGGGACAGGTCGGCTACCCGTTCTTCGGTCAACTGATCCTGGATTGCTTGGCCCGCACGGAGGACGCCATGACACAGGAGCGCGTGTTCAAGACCGCGGAACTCAGCGTGCTGGCGCAGCAAGCAGCGGACGAACGGCGCGGCGGCTAACGGGTGCGTGAAGAGCGGTACGACGTCGTGGTGGTCGGCGGCGGCTCAGCCGGCGCGGTGGTGGCGAGTCGCCTCAGCGAGGACAGCGGCACGCGCGTGCTCCTGCTCGAGGCGGGCCGCGCCGACTGGCCCTGGGACGTCTTCCTCCACATGCCCGCCGCGCTGCCGTTCCCCATCGGCAGCCGCTTCTACGACTGGGGTTACCGATCCGATCCCGAGCCGCACATGGGCGGCCGCCGCGTCTACCACGCGCGCGGGAAGGTGCTCGGCGGCTCCTCGAGCATCAACGGCATGATCTTCCAGCGCGGCAACCCCATGGACTACGACCGCTGGGCGGAGGCCCCAGGCATGGAGGCGTGGGACTACGCGCACTGCCTGCCGTACTTCAAGAAGATGGAGACGTGCACGGCCGGGGCCGACGACTACCGCGGCGGCGACGGCCCCTTGATCCTCGAGCGCGGCCCCGCCACGAACCCGCTCTTCGAGGCCTTCCTCGAGGCCGCACAGGAAGCCGGCTACGCGCTGACGGACGACCTCAACGGTTACCGACAGGAGGGCTTCGCAGCGTTCGACCGCAACATCTCGCGCGCCCGCCGTTGGTCTGCCAGCACGGCTTACCTGCGTCCAGCCCGCGGCCGCCCCAACCTCACCGTGCGCACCCGAGCCTTCGTGGAGCGGGTCCTCTTCGAGGGCGAGCGCGCGACGGGGGTCAGCTACGAACACGGAGGCGCCAGCCGCACCGTCCGAGCAGACGAGGTCATCCTCTGCGGCGGCGCGATCGCCTCACCGCAGCTGCTGCAGCTCTCCGGCGTCGGCCCCGCCGACCACCTCCGCTCGCTCGGTGTAGACGTCGTCGCCGATCTGCCCGGCGTCGGCCAGAACCTTCAGGACCACCTCGAGGTGTACATCCAGTACGCCTGCAAGCAGCCAGTCTCGATGGCTCCTCACTTGGCCTGGTGGCGCCGCCCCTGGGTAGGTTTCCAGTGGCTGTTCTTCCGGCGCGGGCCGGGCGCGACGAACCACTTCGAGGCGGGCGGCTTCGTGCGCTCGAACGGCGAGGTCGGCTGGCCCAACCTGATGTTCCACTTCCTGCCGCTCGCCATCCGTTACGACGGCACCTCCCCCGCTGGCGGACACGGCTACCAGGTGCACGTCGGGCCCATGTTCTCCGACGTGCGTGGCGAGCTGAAGATAGTCTCGACCGACCCGCACGCGCACCCCTCGCTGCGCTTCAACTACCTCTCCACCCCCAACGACCGGAGGGAGTGGCTCGAGGCCGTCCGTACCGCGCGCCACATCCTCACGCAACCCGCCTTCGACGCCTTCAACGCCGGCGAGCTCTCGCCCGGTCCGGAGGTCGAGACCGACGAGCAGATCCTGGATTGGGTCGCGCGCGACGCCGAGACCGCGCTGCACCCCTCCTGCACGGCGAAGATGGGCAGCGACCCCATGGCGGTGGTCGACCCGGGTACGATGCGCGTGCACGGGCTCGAGGGGCTGCGGGTGGTGGACGCCTCGGTCATGCCGATCATCACCAACGGCAACATCTACGCCCCGGTGATGATGATCGCCGAGAAGGCCGCAGATCTCATCCGTGGCAACACGCCGCTTCCTCCCTCCACCGCGCCCGTCTACCGCCACGAGCCGGCTACCGCACACACGATCGGCGGTTCATAAGAAGTGAGCATCGAACGGATCCTCTCGGAAGTGCCCGTCCCTGACGTGGTGCGCGTCAGGCAGAGTTTCCCGCGGCCGGTCGTGGAGGACGTGGCCGCGGAGCTCAGGACTCGTCTACGTGAGTCGGGCATGCTGCGAGCGTTGCGCCGCGACGACACCGTTGCGCTCGGTGTCGGCAGCCGCGGCATCAGCCAGCTCCCGCTCCTGGTGCGCACGCTGGTCGCCGAGATCGAGGTGCTTGGGGCCAAGCCCTTCATCGTCCCGAGCATGGGCAGCCACGGCGGCGCGAACTCAGCGGGGCAGGTGGAGGTGCTACAGAGCCTCGGCGTGAGCGAGGCGAGCGTGGGAGCACCGATACGAGCGACCATGGACGTGCTCGAGATAGGGCGCACCCCTGCCGGCCTGCCCGCCTACCTCGACGCCTACGCTCACGAGGCGAACGCGATCGTGGTGCTGAACGCCGTCAAACCGCACGTGGCGTTCAGGGGCGCTTTCGAGAGCGGGCTCCTGAAGATGATCGCCATCGGGCTCGGCAAGCAGAGGGGAGCGGACGTCTGCCACGATCTAGGCTTCGGGCACATGGCCGAGAACGTTCGGGCGATCGCGCGGGTCACGCTGTCTGCGGCCAACGTGCTCGGCGGTGTCGGCGTGTTGGAGAACGCCTACGGTGAGACCTGCCAGGTGGCCGCGGTGCCTGGTCACGCCATCGAGGCGGAGGAGCCCGCCCTCCTCGAGCGGGCGCGCGAGCTAGCGCCGCGACTCCACTTCGGGCGACTGGACGTGCTGGTCGTCGACCAGATCGGCAAGGACATCTCCGGCACCGGCTTCGACACCAACGTGATCGGCCGCTATCACACGCCTTACGCCAGCGGTGGCCCGGTCATAGGACGCATCGCAGTGCTGGACCTGAGCGAGCGCTCCGGGGGGAACGCCCACGGGATCGGCTTGGCGGACTTCACGACCAGGCGGGCCTTCGAGAAGCTCAGCTTCGAGCGCACGTACCCGAACTCGTTGACCTCCACGCAACCCGCCACCGCCAAGATCCCGATTGTGCTGGAGAGCGATCTGCTCGCGATCCGAGCCGCCATCAAGACCAGCAACCTGCCGGAGAAGCGACACGTGCGCCTCGCCCGCGTACGCAACACCAAGGAGCTCGGCTTGATCGAGGTGTCCACCTCGCTGCTGGAGGAGGTGGCACTGCACCCGCACCTGCAAGCCGAGGGGGAGCCGTCCCCACTGCCGTTCGACGACGCTGGGCAGCTCTTCTGAGCGTCTATGAGGTTGGTGTCGAGTGGCGGCCGCGGCAGGCAGCCTCCGCGATCTCCAGCTGAGCCAGCACCACCATCGCGTGCGACCACAGCAGCGGCGAGGCGGTGGGGCCCCAACGCCGGGTCCAGTAATCGAGGAACCAGGCGTCGGTGCCCTCGGTCGGCACCTGCTCGGGCAGGTTGCCGTCAGCGGTGCGGTGACGCTCCGCTAGTCCTAGCAGCTCTCGGGCGCGCTCGACACGGCCGGCGCGGGCGTGGTGCCATGCCAACCCGGCCGTCAGCAGGACCCAGGCGCCGCCGCCGTAGAAGGTGTCGGCGCGGTAGCGCAGCAGCCCATCACGCGTCAGCAGCTCCTCCTCCACGCGGGCGAGGGTGCGCGCGAACGGGCTGTCCGCGTCGTCGACCAGGCCCAAGGGGGTGGCGAGCCACACCAGCGAGGCGTCTACCGCCGGGTTTCGCACCGCCTTGACGAAGTGACCGTCGCTCATGCAGCGCTCCCGCACGAAGCGCCAAACGGCATCACCGGTTACTGCGTAGCCTGGCTCGAGGAACACGCCCGCGGCCCGGAGACCCGCGGCCACCGAGGCGAGCGTGCTGGTGTGGTGCTGGGTGCGCCCCTCCTCCCAGGCGTCGTAACAGGGCTCGTCCCAGAACGCCTCGAGGTAGTCGGCCACGAGTGCCGCGGCCCCTCGCACGTCCTCGGCCAAGGCCCCGCCGCGGGAGTGCTGCCCGAGGCTCCAAAGCCACTGCCCGTAGCCGTCGAGCTGGAAATCCGGCCAACCGCCATCGACCTCCGAGCTCCCGTCCAAGGTGAAGCGCGTCGGCAGCATCCGCTCGTGGTCTACCGTGTCCCCTGCGGCGCCCCGGGCGATGAGCTCGCGCACGTCGCTCTCGCGACCCTTCACGGCTCGCGCCACCCACGCGTGGAAGCGGGCCGCGCTGGCGCGCTCCCCGGCGCGCTCGAGCGCGTGCGCGATGAAGGCGCCGTCACGCAGCCAGCAGAAGGGGTACTGGGAGAAGGAGGGGCTGGCGACGTAGGCGCCGCCTGGCGCTTGGTGCTCGAGCAGCAGGCGGACATCGTCGTGGGTGCTGCGCTGCATGTCGGGGCTCCGCTCTAGCCCTTGAGGCCTGAGGTGGTGACGCCCTCGATCACCCAGCGCTGGGCGAGGAGGAACACGAGGATCATCGGGACCACGCTGATCACGGTGCCGGCCATGACGAGGTTCCACTGCGTCTGCCCCGGGTAGATGCCTTGTAGGGTGGCGAGCGCCAGCGGCAATGTCATGAACTGCCTGTCGCTGACGATGAGCAGTGGCCAGAGGAAGTTGTTCCAGGACGCCATGAAGGCGAAGATGCCGAGGGTCGCGAAGGCGGGTCCGGTGATGGGCACGATCACCCGCACGAAGGTCGCCAGGGTACCGGCGCCGTCGAGGGTGGCGGCCTCCTCCAGCTCGCGCGGCAGGGTGAGGAAGAACTGCCGCATGAGGAACGTCCCGAAGGCCGTGAACATCGTGGGCACGATCAGGCCGGCGTAGGCGTTGGTCCAGCCGAAGGTGCGCACGATGATGAACAGCGGGGTGATCGTCACCGCGAACGGCACCATGAGGGTGGCCAGGTAACCGTAGAAGAGCACGTCACGGCCCCAGAACCGGAAGCGTGCGAAGGCGTAGCCCGAGAGTGACGCCACCACCAGCTGCCCCGCCGTGGTCGCGAGCGCCACCACGGCGGAGTTGAAGAACACACGCAGCATCGGGAAGGCCGCCATGACGCTGCGGTACGGCTCGACGGTGGCCTCCTCGGGCACGAAGCGCGGTGGGAGCACCAGCAGCGCCGAGCTCGGCTTGAGGCTGGTGGAGAGCATCCAGGCGAACGGGACCAGCATCACGAATGCGCCCGCCACTACCGCGAGCGTGCCCAGGAGAGAACCCCAGCGCCAGGGGTGACGCATCAGGACCAGCGCCTCTGCAGGCGCGAGAAGGCGAAGGTGGTGGCGAAGATCAGCACGAACAACACCCACGACATGGCGGAGGCGTAGCCCATGCGGCTGAAGGAGAACGCCTGCTTGACGATGCGCTCTACCAGCACGGTGGTGGCGCCGGCGGGTCCGCCACCGGTCATCACGTACACCTGGTCGAAGACCTGGAACGAGTTGATGAGGCTGATCGTCAGCGCGAAGAAGATGGCGGGCGCGAGCAGCGGCACGGTCACGTGGCGCAGTTGCTGCCAGCGGCTGGCGCCGTCGATGGCGGCGGCCTCGAAGTACTCTCGCGGGATCGCCTGTAGTCCGGCCAGCAGGATCACCATCACGAAGCCGGTGTCCTTCCAGACGCTTGTCATGATCACCGATGGCATCGCCCAGCCGGGGTCGAACAGCCAAGCGGGCCCCCGCACGCCAAGCTGCGCCAGCCAGGCGTTCACGAGCCCGAACTGCGGGTTGAGCAGCCACTTCCAGACCAGCGCCACCGCCACCCAGGAGGTGACCACCGGCAGGAAGAAGATCGCGCGGAAGGCGCCACGCGCCGGCACCCGCCCGTTGAGCGCCACCGCCACGGCGAGGCCGGTGACGAGCACCAGAGGCACGTACCCCGCCAAGAAGGTGACGGTGTGACGCAACGCCGCCCAGAACTCGAGGTCACGCGAGAGCCTGTCGAAGTTGCGCAGCCCCGCGAACGTCGGGGGCGTGAGCAGGTCCCACGAGGTGAAGGCCAGCGCGAGCGAAGCGACGATGGGGCCCGCCACGAACAAGAGGACACCCAACAGGCTCGGCCCCAGGAAGAGGGCGAGGACCAGCCAGCGCCGCGCGCCGCGCTCGTACATCAGCTCTCCCCTTGGCCCCGGCCATCTTCGAAGCCTCGCGCGGCAGCGAGCAGGTCTCCCGCGCGGGGTGAGTCCGCTCGCACGAACACCGGGATGCGCTCCAGGGGCGCTGGCGCCACCAGCCAACGTCCGCCAGCGAAGCTAGCACCCGACCAGAGGTCGAGCCAGGCTCCCGGCGGTAGTCGCAGGTGCCGGGTCTCGGCGCCCTTCTCGAGCACCGGGCACACCAGCAGGTCGCGCCCGAAGAGGTAGGTGGCGGGGTCCTGGAGCAGAGCGTCGTGTTCCTCGGGCCACACGAGCGCGGGCATGCGCATCAGCGGTTGCCCGAGCGCCGCGAGGGCGGCGGCCTCGCCTGCCACGTGGTCCAGCAGTCGCATGCGCAGTTTGGCGTAGGCGCGGTAGACGCTCAGGGCACGAGGGTCGTCGTGCCGCTCTGCGACGTTCCAGGGGGTGCGGTCGCGGCACTCGCTCGCTTGGTGGAGCTCGGAGTGGTACTGCATGATCGGGCAGAAGCAGGCCATCTGGGTGGAGCGCACGTAGAGCTCGACGCTCGGCACGTCGCCGCTGAAGCCAGCGATGTCCCAACCCCAGATCGATACTCCCGCCATGCCGGCTGATAGCCCGGCCTGGATGCTGGCTCTGAAGGCGCTCCAGGTGCTGTTCTCGTCGCCGGCCCAGTGGGCGGGCGTGCGCTGTGCGCCCACGTAACCCGCACGCGAGAAGGTCAGCCCGTCGCCGCCGCTCGCCTCGCGGACGAAGTCGTGGTAGGCCTCGACGTAGGCCTGAGCGTAGCGGTTCACGAGCTCTGTGCCGCGCTGGTCGTTCCACGCCACCAGGTCGCGGCCCCATAGGTGCTCGCCGCCATCGGTCTTCATGCCGTCGATGCCCAGGTCCTCGAACAGGTAGCGTCGCTTGTCGAACCACCAGGCACGTGCGGCAGGGTTCGTGGGGTCGAAGACCAGCGCGTCGGTGAACCACCAGCCGGCGTTGCGGTAAGGGCGTCCATCGGCGTGACGGATCACGAAGCCTTCTTCGAGCGCGTGCGTCACGTCGGCGTCGTGCTGGGCGTGCGGCGCCTCGAGCGTGCGGAGCACGGGGATCTGCCAGAGCAGCACCCGTACGCCGCCCTCGTGGCACTCGTCGATCATGGCCTTGGGATCGGGCCAGCGGCCGCCGAAACGCATGTCGGACAGGCGCAGGCTCTCGCCACCGGGTACGGGATCGTAGGCGGCGTCGTTGAAGGTGTAGAAGGTCGCCTCGTCGCTCCACGCCTCGATCACCAGCACGGTGGCGGGCACGTCCTCGGCGTGCGTGCGACGCACCGCGGCCATGGCGCTCCCCTGGTCGTTCCAGGTGTTGGCGCTCATCCAGGGACCGAACGCCCAACGGGGCGGAAGCGCGATGTCGCCCGTCAGCGCGACGAACGCTGCGGTGACCTCGTACGGCGAGTCGGCGACGATGAGGTGAGCGACCAGAGCTGCGCTGTCGCTCTCGGGCGCGTCGACGTCGACGACCACCTCGGGGGCGCGCGCGTCGATGCGCGACGGAGCGTCGCTCTGCAGCCACACGCCCCAAGCGCGAGGCGACAGGAAGAACGGGACGGGCAGGTACGTGCGCCGGCCCTGCTCCTTGTACTCTTCGTACACCCGCCCGTCCCACTCTCGCCCCCGCAAGCCCGGTTCGCTGAAGCGCTCCCCAAGGCCGTAGAGGGGTTCGTCGACGTCGGTGTGGACGCTCAGGTGGTGGCGCAGGACGCGCCCGTCGGGCCTCTCGGTCCACTTCGCAGCCGCCGAGACCCGCACGCTGGTGCCAGGGCGGCCCGGCCGCTCTGCGCGGACCTCCAGGGTGGCGCTGTCCAGCCTCGCCCGGAGGCCCTCGGCTTCCAGCGTCCAGCCGTTGGGGTCGGCCGTGACGGTGCAGGGTAGCGAGGTTGGGGACGCCACTGGCGCCGCGGAGGACCCCGGTGTCAGCTCGAGGCGTGCGACGCCGGGCGCAGCTACGCTCAGGTGCAGCCAGGCTCTCGCGCCCTCCGGCCCCACCAGATCGAGGCTCAGGCCGCGGCCGTCGCTGGCCGACCCGGCGACGGAGTGCGCGCTGCGTCGGCTCGCGACAGGGAGCTGGTGGCGGGAGCTCACCTGCTCCTGGCCGGCCTCGCTGGCGTGGAGCGTGTAGGCGTAGGCGCCCGCCGTGAGGCTGGGTAGGAGTGCGAGCCAGTTGCCCTGGCCCAGGTGCAGAGCGTCGTGACGCTCGCTCGAACCGTCACGCTCGAGCACCACCCAAGCGGCCCCAGCGGCGGGTGAGGTGCGGAAACCGATCTGGGGCGCGTCGCCCGCCACCGGGTCGCGGGGGTAGCGTTCGCTCACCAGGCGCTTGTAGGGGTCGTCGTTGCCGTAGGGACGGTGCTCGATCACGCTGGACCTCGGGTGCGGCGCAAGGCCGCGTCTAGGCTGTTGGTGCTTCGGCACGAGCGTACCGGGCGCGGCTCGGCTGGACCGCAGTCACAGCTGCGCAGGCGCGCCCGGCACACGTTGCGGGGTCAGTCGGCGAGCAGCGAGGCCACCCGGCGCTGGGCCGATTCGAGCGCCTGCGCCACGGTCTTCGAGCCGAAGCGGACCGCCTCGAGCTCCTGGTTGATCACGTCCTGGAGTTCTGGTTGGCGATCGACGACGGGTGGGGTGACGGCGTACGCCAGCGAGGCGAACACGGCCTCGCGGTTGTCGGGCGCGCCGCGCTCGAGGTAGGGGCTGAGCGCTTCGCTGTTCGAGAGGGACAGCGCCGGCAACTCCCAGTTGGTGGCGATGCGGGTGGCCGCAACTTCGGGACTGGCGGCGAGGAAGCGGACCCAGGCGTAGGCCGCGTCGGCGACCTGCGATGGGGCTGCCACGACCGCGGCGTTGGCGAAGAAGTGGGTGGCGCGCCGCTCACCCGCGGGCTCCACTACGATGTCCCAGGCGAAGTCCGCTTGCTGGAAGCGCTCGAACATCCATATGCCCGACACGAGCATGCCGAGCTGGCCGGCCTGGAAGAGGTCCTCGTTCGCCATGCCCGAGAGCTGGGCGTCCGTCGGCATCACTCCAGCTTCGATCTTGCCCACGAGGTACTCGAGCGCGGCACGGTTCTCGGGCGTGTCGATCGCGATCTCGGGCCCCACTTGCAAGCCGCCGCCGGCGGCGTGGGCTACCTTGTAGAACTCCCAGAACTGCACCGGCTGGTAGATCCCCCAGACGCGGTTGTCGGGGTCGGAGATGGCTTCGGCGGCGGCCATCACGTCTTCCCAGGTCCAGTCGTCGGTCGGGTAGGCGACGCCGGCGGCGTCGAAGAGGTCCTGGTTGTAGAACAGCACCACCGTCGAGAAGGTGATCGGCAGGCCGTACTGCACGCCTTCGAAGGCGAACGCCTCGAGCGCGGCCGGGTAGAAGGTCTCGGCCGAGATGGCGGGGTCGGCGCCGAGCCTCTCGCCGAGCGGGGCGAGGGTGCCGCGGGAGGCGAACGTCACGAAGTTCTCGTAGTTCAGTTCGAAGACGTCCGGCGGGTTGCCGGCCGCGAAGTCGGTCTGCAGCTTGGTGAAGTAGTCCGCGAAGGGGGCGGTGCTGTAACGCACCTGGATTCCGGGGTTCTGGGACTCGAACTCGGCGATGAGCGCCTCGAGCTGCGGCACGTGGTCCTGGTCGGTGGTGAACGAGAAGTAGTTGACGGTCGTCTGGGCGAAGGCGAGCCCGGCGACGAGCAGTAGGGCGGCAAGGAATCGGAAGGCTTTCATGGGATCCTCCAGTGCTGGTTCGAGCGACGGACGGCGTGGTGGCCTTGCAGGCGGGCGGGTCAATCTCCTCTCGCTGAGATGGCGGTCTCGGTGAGGTGGCGGCTGGCGGCTAGGGCGGCCGCTCCCCGGGCCCAGGCGTCGTCGCCCCAGGGCTCGAAGGCGAGCTCGACGTGCTCGGCGAGGTCGCCGAAGGCAAGGCGCCGGAGTTCGGCCTGCGCAGAACTCAGCACGAGTTCAGCAGCGCGTAGGCCCTCCCCGCTGAGCACGATCAGGCTTGGCGCGAACACGTTGACGAGCAAGCTGAGGGTGCGGCCCAGCGCGCGGCCGTAGTCCTCGAACACGTCGAGCGCGTCGTCGCGGCCGCGTTCGGCGAGATCGACGACGAGCTCTACGCCGCCGTCCTCGGGGAAGCCTGCGACCCGTGCGCGTGCCTCGCGCACCAACGCGTCGTCCGAGAGGAAGGACTCCACCGTGCCGGGAGCGGCGTAACGCGTGCGTGGTCCGTTGGCTTCAAGGAGTACGTGTCCCAGCTCGCCAGCACCGCCGTTCGGGCCGCGGTACACCTCACCGTTCATGACGATCCCGAGCCCTACGCCGCGGCCGAGCGTGACGACGAGGAAGCTGTCGTGCGTTCGCCCGAAGCCGAACCAGGCCTCGGCCAGCGCGAGGGCGTCGACGTCGTTCTCGACCAGCACGCTGACTCCGAGTCGCTCTTGGAGCAGGCGCCCTAGCGGCACCTGGTCCCAGCCGAGCAGCGGGGAGTGACGCACCGTCTGGCGGTCCACGTCGACCAGACCGGGCAGGCTGACGCCGAGCGCGGCGAGCGGTCGGTCTGCCCCGCTGCGCAGCGCGGCGAAGGCCGCGCATATGGCATCGACGACCGTGTCGGGATCGGTTTCGGGCAGCGGCTCGTGCCTCGCGCTGAGCACCTCGGCGTTGAGGTTGGTGAGGGCGCAGGTGAGTCCCGCGTTGGACACCTTGATGCCGGCGACGCTGGCGGTGTCGTAGGCGACCTCGAGCAGGATCCGGCGGCGTCCGACGCCGCCGCGCTCGTCGTCCTTGCGCGCCTCGTACACGAGCCCGCGTTCGATCAGGTCGCTGGTGATGTTGGTGACGGCGGCGGGGCTGAGCTGGAGGCGGGCTGCGATGTCGATCCTGGAGACGGGCCCGTGGCGGTGGACCACCTGGAAGACGGCGCCCTGGTTGAGGCTGCGCACGTCGTCCTTGGCCGTCGCCCGTGTCCTCTCGATCATGTGCCATCTCCATTTCTTAATACGCTGAATGAATGATTACATGGGGTGGCCGTCGTGTCAACAGCCCCTGCGCCCCGTCGGCCGAGACGCACGCAGGGTGAAGCCGTGTCACGCCGCCGTCACGCTCCAGGCCCTAAGATCACGCTCAACCACGCCGCCCCAAAGCCTGCGTGGATCCCGCAACCACGGGAGGAGGACTCCATGGCCGTCATCGACCTAGGCGAGAGAGACGTCGTCGGCGTGAGCAGAGCAACCGCGATCCCCAGGCGCGCTTCCCTGCGAC
>SKSV01000168.1 GCA_007122815.1 Trueperaceae bacterium
CATGGTGATCGGGCAGACGTCCGGGCAGCGGGTGAAGCCGAAGAACACGAGGGTGGTCGTCTCTTCCAGCGCGTCGCTCAGGAGGAGCTCGGTACCGTCACCGCGAACGAGCATGAGGTCGGTCACGTGGGGAGGGTTCTGGAGGGCCGTGCCGCCGAACTCCGGCGTAGGCCTCAGCGCCACACCGAGACCGTAGGCCGCCACGCCGGCTAGAAGCAATCCAACGGCCAGCAGCAGCACGCGCATTCGGGTCATGTTCCTCAAACTAGCATCGCGCTTCAGACGGGCACGTCGCCGTCCCGGATCATCTCCATGAACACCTCGACCAGCTCCGGGTCGAAGTGCTTGCCCGACTCGCGCTGGATGTAGTCGAGGGCCTCCTCGCGGGTCCACGCGTGCCGGTAGGGGCGCTCGCTCGTGAGCGCGTCGTACACGTCCACGATGGCGAACACGCGGGCCGCCAGGGGGATGTCCTCGCCGCTGAGCCCCCGCGGGTAGCCTTCCCCGTCCCAGCGCTCGTGGTGGCAGTACGGGATCTCGATCGCCGGACGCAGGAACTCGATCGGCTGCAGCAGGTCCCGGCCGTACTCGGTGTGCTGCTCGATCAGCTTGCGCTCCATCGCGTTCAGCTCGCCGCGCTTGAGGAGGATGGAGTCGGGCACGCCCATCTTGCCGATGTCGTGCAGCAGCGCACCGCGCTGTATGTGGACGAGTCGCTCCTGGTCGACGCCCAGGCGCTGAGCCAAGCGCACCGCCAACTGCGTTACGCGCTGGCTATGCCCGGCCGTCTCCTCGTCCTTGAGGTCGAGCGCGTACGCCCAACCGGCGATGGTGGTCTCGTAGGCGAGCTGCAACTCGGCGTTGGAGCGCTCCAGCGAGCGGAAGAGCAAGGCGCTCTCCACCGCGATGGCGCCTTGGTCGGCGAACGTCTCGAGGAACTCGAACCACTGCGCGTCCGGCACGAACGCCCGCTTCGCGTACAGCTCGATCACTCCCTGCAGCTGGCCTTTCGTGAGCATGGGCACGGCCCAGTACGCGCGGTACGAAGCCTGATGCTCGGCCGCCACCACGGAGCCCCACTTCGGCTCCTCCTGGAGGTCCTGCACGTAGACGGTGCGCTGCTCGCGGGCGGCGAAGCCGGCGAGGTCCTCACCCAGGGGCACGCTCAGCGCACGCGCCGGCTCGGCGCCGAAGCCCCGTGCCGCGGCGGGCTGGAGCGTCTGCGCCGCTTGGTCGAAGAGGAGCACCCCGGCCGCATCGACCTTCAGGAGCGACTGCACCTGCTCGAGGAAGATGTCCAGCGCCAGCCCGACGTCGACGGCGTTGGTGATGGCCATGTCCACGCGGCGCAGGGCCTGCATGTGCTCGACGCGCCGCTCTAGTTGCGAGTTGAGCTCGTTCGCTACGTCCAGCGCGCGCATGCGCTCGGTGATGTCGTGGTACGCGAGCACGAACGCCCCGACGTAGGGGTCGTCGACCAAGTTGGTGATGGTCCCCTCGAGCCAATGCCAGCGCCCGCGCGAGTCGCGCATGCGGTAGGTGATGGCCTCCCGCTCGCCGTGCTTGCCCTCCAGGCGCTCTATGACCTCCTGGAAGCGCTTGCGGTCGGTGGGGTGGATGAGGTCGCGTCGGTCCCTGCCCGCGAGCTCTAGGCTCCTGAAGCCCAGCGCCTCGGCCGTTCTTGCGGTCAGGCTGCGGTTCGTCAGGTCGGACGCTAGCAGCGCTACCCCGTCGAAGGCGTGCTCCGCGAGCATGTGGTAGAGCCGCTCGTTGCGCGCGGCGCGCGCCTCGGAAGCCTCCAGCTCACTGACGTCGAGCAGCGCGAGCAGCCACGAAGGAGCTTGCCGGGCGGCTTCGACCGCGGTCGGATCGGTGAGCGCCCCCAATAGCGCCTCCACTGGTACCCGGCGTGCCGAGAGGCGCACGAAGCGCACCTCGTGGTCGCGACCGAGCTGCCGCACGGTCCCGAGATCCAGGTCACTTGAGGCTATGGCGTCGAGGTCCTCGGCGCTCGGGCACTGTCCGCCCTCCGCCCAGAGGTCGGCCAGACGCACGTCCGCCATGCTCTCGGGGGTGAAGCCGTACAGGTCGGCTGCAGCCCTGTTGCCCTCCAGAACGCGCAACTCGGGGTTCGCGACGACCAGCAGCAACGGCTGCGGGTTGTCGCGGAAGAGCGCGTCGAGCGTGCTGCTGAGGTCACGCTGCTGTGCGGTGAGCCGCACCCTCTACCCCCTCCTCTGGAGTCGGGCTCGCCCTACGCGAGCCATCCACCCGGGGCGGCGCGCTCGCCTCCGGGCGAAGCGCGACGCCTGGGGCCAGGCCCAGAGTCCAGCGACAATCCTACTCGATGGTCACGATCTCGGATATGGGGAATTCGCCCCGGGTCACGCTGCGTCAGGGGGCGCGGCTGCTCCCGGTGCCGCGTTGTTCCCTCCCTGCGCCTCCTCGAGCAGTTGCGCGACATCCATCACTCGCAGTGCTGCTCCACCGGGGTGCGCGCCCGGACCCGAAGCTGAGTCCGCGTGGGCGCCCACGGAGGCGGCCTCCGCTCCCTCCGCCGATCCCAGCATCACCTTGCAGAACGGGCACCCGACCGCGAGGAGTTGCGCGCCGGTCGCCCGAGCTTCGGCCACTCGTGCGTCCGAGACGCGCCCGTCTCCCTCCTCCTCTTCCTTCCAGAACTGCGCTCCGCCAGCGCCGCAACAGAAGCTCGCGGCGCGGCTTCGGGACATCTCACGGGGTGCGCCTCCCATGCCAGCGAGGAGCCTCCGCGGCGCTTCGTACTCCCCGTTGTGCCGCCCGAGGTAACAGGGGTCGTGATAGGTCACTGGCTCCGCGAGCGACGCGCCATCCAGGCGCCCGTCACGCACCAGCGAGTCCAGGAACTGCGTGTGGTGCATGACGCGGTAATCGCCGCCGAGCTGGGGGTAGTCGTTGAACAGCGCGTTGAAGCAGTGTGGACAGGTGGTTACCACCAGTTTGCGAGTGTCGGTTCTGAGCGGCTCGCCCGTTACCTCGGGCTCCCCTGCGCCACGCGCGCCGGCGCCGCTCTCGGGACCTTCGTTCACCGCGCCGCCGGCGAGCGCCTCGTCGAGCGTCAGGACGTTCCCGCTCGCGAGCTGGTAGTAGAGGTACTCGTTGCCGGCCCGGCGCGCCGGGTCGCCAGTGCACCTCTCGCCCTTTCCCAGCACCGCGAAGTTCACACC
>SKSV01000206.1 GCA_007122815.1 Trueperaceae bacterium
CGCAGCGCCCGCTCGAGGCGCTGCTCGTCCGTCAGGTCGAGGCGCAGGGGCGTCAGCGAGACGTAACCGTGATCCATGGCCCAGCGGTCCGTCCCGGTCTCGACCTGCTCGCGCGGCTCCTCGCCGAACCAGTAGTGCGTCCGGCCCATAGGGTCCTCCCCGGGGATCAGGAAACCGTCGTAGTGGCGCACGCTCTGCCTCGTCCAACGCAACCCCTTGGGCTCGATGGGGAAGTTGACGTTCAGCAGGGGTAGGTCGTCGAGTTCCAGGTAGAGCTCGATCACCTCGCGCAAGAACGGCTCGAAGGCGCCGTAATCGACCGGATCGTCGCTGCTCGGCGCGCTGAAGGCGATGGCCGGGATGCTCAGGAAGGCGGCCTGCAGCGCGGCGCTGACGGTGCCCGAGTGGCGGATGTTGTGCCCGATGTTCAGGCCGAGGTTGATACCGGAGAGCACCAGGTCGACCTTGTCCCAGTGGTGCGCTCCGAGCGCCACGGCGTCAGCCGGCGTACCGTCGACCCGGTAGGCTTCCAGGCCGTCTATGAGCGTCCGGTGGTAGTGCAGGGGCCTGCGCACGGTGATGGCGTGCCCCATGGCGGACTGCTCCACGTCGGGCGCCACCACGCGCACGTTGCCGTAGTCCTGAGCCACGCGCGCCAACGCGTGGATGCCGGGGCTGTAGACGCCGTCGTCGTTGCTCACGAGGATACGCATGCTGCCTCGGATTGTAGCCCTCGCGTCGTCAACCCCTGGCAAGCGAGGCTTCCCCCGCCCGCGAGAGGAGCGAGCCCCTCAGCCCTTCCCCTCGAGCCAGTTGGGGCCCAACGCCGCGTCGACCACCAGCGGCACCCGCAGTTCGAGCGCACCGGCCATCTCCTCCACGGCCATCTCCTTGACGGCCTCCGCCTCGTCCTTGGGGGTCTCCAGCACCAGCTCGTCGTGCACCTGGATCAACATTCTCGCTCGTGAGCCTTCACGCCGCAAGCGTTCGGAGAGGTGCACCATCGCGAGCTTGATCAGGTCGGCGGCGGAGCCCTGGATCACCGTGTTGATGGCGAGGCGTTCGCCTTGCGCGCGCTCGTTGGGGTTGCGGCTGTGGACCTGCGGTATGGGCCTGCGGCGGCCCAAGATCGTCTCGACGGACCCGGTGCTCTTCGCCTCCTCGATGCAGCGCTGCAAGAAGCGCTCGAGCCCCGTGTAGCGGGCCTTGTAAGCCTCGATGAAGGCGCGCGCGTCCGACTGCGGGATGCGCAGGGTGCGCGCCAGACCGAACGCCCCCTGCCCATACACGATCCCGAAGTTCACGGTCTTCGCCACGCGGCGCTGCTCGGGGCCGACCTCCTCCAGGGGCATCGAGTAGATCTGCGAGGCGACGTAGGCGTGGATGTCGAGACCCTCCAAGAAGGCCTTCATGAGCTCCGCATCCTCGGAGAAGTGCGCCAGGAAGCGCAGCTCGACCTGCGAGTAGTCGGCGCCGAGCAGCAGGTGATCCTCGTCTCCGGCGACGAAGGCGCGGCGGATCTCGCGCCCGGCGTCGCTGCGGATGGGGATGTTCTGGATGTTGGGGTCCGAGGAGGAGAGCCGCCCGGTGGCGGCGCCCACCTGGTGGAAGCTCGCGTGCAGGCGACCGCTGCGCGGCGAGACGTAGCTCGGGAGCGGGTCGACGTAGGTGCCCAGCAGCTTGGTCAGCTCGCGGTACTCCAGCACGAGCGGCGGCAGCGGGTGCTGCGTCTCGCTGGCGAGGGTCTCTAGCACCTCGGCGTCGGTCGAGTAACCGGTCTTGGTCTTCTTCACCACCGGCAGCTTCAGCCTCTCGAAGAGCACTTGCGAGAGTTGCTTCGGGCTGTCGACGTTGAAGTCGCTGCCCGCCGCCTCCAGCACCTTCTCCCTCAGCCCCACGATGCGCGCCGCGAGTTGCTGGCGGTAGGCGTGGAGCATCTCCACGTCCAGCCGGATGCCGCTGCGCTCCATCTCGGCGAGCACCCGAACGAGGGGCATCTCGACGACGTCGAAGAGCTCGCGCAGGCGCCCGCCGGCGCCGTCGAGCTCGGCGGAGAGCCGCTCGTACAAGCGCCAGGTGACCTCGGCGTCCTCGGCCGCGTACGGCAGGAGCTGCGCCATGGGCACGTCCAGCATCGAGCGCTGCTGCTTGCCCTTGCCGATGAGCTCGCTGATCGGGATCGTGGTGGTGCCGAGCAGGTCCCTAGCCAGGTCGTCCATGCCTACCCCGCGGCGCTCCGGGTTGAGCAGCGCCGCTGCGACCATGGTGTCGAAGAGCGCTCCGCCCAGCGTCACGCCTGCGCCCTTCAGGACGCTCAGGTCGTACTTGAGGTTCTGACCGACCTTGGTGACCGAGGCGTCCTCGAGTACGGGCCTGAGGGCGTCGAGCGTGACCTCAGGGTCGAGAGAGGGCGCCACGTGACTGCGCACTGGCAGGTACCATCCCTCGCCGGCGCGCCAAGAGAACGCCAAGCCCACCAGGTCCGCATCGACCGGCCGCAGGCTCGTGGTCTCCGTGTCGACCGCTATCACGCGCTGCTCGCGCAGGTTCGTGACGAACTCCTCGAGCGCTTCGGGGGTGTCCACCAAGTGGTAGCTGGCGTCGCTCGCGTGGACGGGAGCACCGGAGGCGGGCTGCGCCGCGGCGTCGAGCGGAGGCAGCTGCTCGCCGAAGCTGCGGAAGCCGAGCTCGGCGAACAGGTCAGCGACGGCGTCGCGCGTGACGATGGGCGTGCGGCAAGCCTCGAGGTCGAAGGGGAAGTCCAGGTCGTCGCGCAGGGTCACCAGCTGACGGGTGAGCGCCAGCGACTCCGCAGCCGCCAGCAGGCGCTCGCGCAGCTTAGGTGTCTGCTCTTCGGCGTGCGCCAGCACCGCCTCGGCGGTACCGTAGCGCTCGATCAGCTTGGCCGCCGTCTTGACCCCCACTCCCGGCACTCCCGGAACGTTGTCGGTGGGGTCACCGACGAGCGTTTGGATCTCAACGGACTGCTCGGGCCGGTACCCGCGCAGCTCCCAGAGCGTGTCCGGGTCGATCAGCGAGCCGTCTTTGGGGTCCCAGAGCTTGACCTGCGCCGTGAGAAGCTGGTGCAGGTCCTTGTCCTTGCTGGCGATGCGGAGCTCCACGTCGCTGCCCTCGAGCCGCCTGGCGATGGTGGCGATCACATCGTCGGCCTCGAAGCCCTCGACCTTGAAGATGGGGACGCGCATCGCCTCGATGACCTGGACGGCGCGCGCGAACTGCGTGTGCAGGTCCTCGGGCGCGGCCTCACGTTGGGACTTGTACTCGGGGTAGAAGGCCTTGCGCTCAGTGGTCTCGTCCGAGACGTCGAAGGCCACCGCGAGGTAGTCCGGGCGCTCTTTGAGGAGCACGTTCAGCAGCATCTGGGTGAAGACGTAGACCGCCTTGATCGGCTCCCCCGAAGGGCTCGTCAGGGGGCGGAACGGCGCGTAGTAGGCGCGGAAGAGCTGGGCGTGCCCGTCGATGAGGTAGAAGGTTCGCACGGCATCGCCAATCTAGCGCATGCGGCGTGGTGCTGGAGGTCACGGCCCACTCGCGCCTGTCCCCAGGCCTCGAGCGGAGCGTCGCCCCGAGGGTTGCTAGACTCTTCGCGTGCGCGAGATCGCGAACCCACCCCGACCCACCCCAACGCGCCGCCTGAGCCTGACCCGGGCGCAGCGCGTCGCGCTGACGCTGATCGCGCTCGCGGTGCTGATGCTCGCCTCCGCATGCCGACCTCCGGGCGACGGCACCAGCGCGAGCGGCGCTTCCGCTAGCGCGAGCGTCAGCGTAGAGCTCTTGACCACGCCGGCGCGTGTTGGACCGGCAGCGTTCGAGGTCGTCCTTACGCGTGACGGGATGCCGGTGGAGGGAGCCAGCGTCACCTTCACGGGGGACATGACGCACGCCGGCATGGTGCCGGTGGTAGCCGACGCGATCGAGATCGGGGATGGCGTCTACAGGAGTGACGGTTTCGCTTTCGACATGGCGGGTGACTGGGTCGTCACCGTCGACGTGACCCACCCAGACGGCGAGCGCGAGCGAGGCAGCCTCGCCACGAGCGTCGGTCGCTGAGTACGCGCGTGCTGCTACTGGCCGACACGCGCGCCGCCTGCGAAGGCCTCGTCAGCGAGCGTGCCCTGCGCCGCCTAGCCATCGAGGACGTGCCCGCGGAGCTTCAGGACGTGTGGCGACGCCTGGCGGGCGACGCGGACGCCTGGGCCGCTACCCTCGCCATACCCGACACACCGGCGGGACCCGAGCGCTCCCTGATCGCCATCGAGCACGCCGCCGGCTCGCAGTTCGGTGCGCTCCAGGCTGCCCTGAGGGCAGGGGCCTGGCTGCCGGAACGAGTCGCTTGCCTCGCGCTGGCCGGGACGGCCTTTCGCGGGCAGCGCGGGCGTACCTGGGAAGCGTTGCGAGGGAACCTTCACCTGAGCCTACTGGCCGCGTTGGGCAGGCCTGCGGCGAGCGTCCAGACCGCCCTGACCGCCTTGCCGGCGGTAGCCGCGGCCCGCGCGATCGAGCGCGTGACCCGAGGGCGCGTGCGGCCCGGCATCAAGTGGGTCAACGACCTCTTGCTCGCTGGGAGAAAGGTCGGCGGTGTGCTCAGCGCCACTCACGTCCAGGCGGACCAAGCGACCCACGTCTTGGTCGGCATCGGGTTGAACGTCGAGCGCGCACCGGAGTTGCCGCGCGATCCGCGCGCTCCCAGGCCCGGGAGCCTGCGCGAACTGGCGGGCAGCGACGCGCCCAGCTTGCCTTCCTTGACCCTCGCGCTCCTCGCCGAGCTCGACCGGGCGCTCGAACAGGTGCGCTCTGGCGGGGGCGCCGAGTTGGTCGAGGCGTACCGGCGCCGCTCGCTGGTCGTCGGTAGGCGCGTGGCGATCTGGCCCGTGAACGACGACGCGGGTGCGCAGGAGCCCGTTCTCGAGGGGCGGGTGCGTTCGCTACGGCGCGACCTCGGGCTCATCATCGAAGGACATCCGGAGCCGGTGCACGGCGGTCGGCTCACCTTCTCGGACGCCGTTAACGCCGTCGAGCACGACGCGCCCGAGGACGGCTGACCCTGTACCCTGCGCGCCGCACGGCGGTAGGATCACGCGTTCCGAAGTGCCACCGGCGCCGACCAGCTGGTGCCGAGCGAACCAGGAGGTCGTCGGCATGAACGAACCCAACCTCGTTTCGCTCTCGCTAAGCGCTTTCGCCGCCGTCTTGATCCTGCTATCGGTGTTGGCGCTCGTCATCCGGGGCCTGGCTTACGCCTTCGCGGAGCGCGCTCCGAGCGGCGCTGACTCGGCACTGGTGGCGGCCCTCCAGGCCTCGGTGTATCAGCAGCTGCCGGGTTACCGCATCACCAAGGTCGAGGAGACCACGACAGGGAGCCACAGATGATCCACAGCAGCAACGGCAAGCAGATCCGGGTGATGCTCACCGCCTTCCGTGACGGGCTGCAGAGCGTGTTCGGCGGCAAGGTGCGCGTGGACGACATCGTGCCGGCACTGAAGGTCGCTGTGGAAGCGGGCATCAGGCACTTCGAGTTCGGAGGCGGAGCGCGTTACCAGGCTCCTTACTTCTACGTCGGTGAGGACCCCTTCGAGGCGATGGACCGCATGCGCGAGGCCGCCGGTCCGGGCGTCGACCTGCAGATCCTGACGCGCTCGGTCTCGGGCGTGACGCTCAACACCCAGGCGCTCCCGGCGCTCGAGCTCCAGGCACACCTCATGCACAAACACGGCACGACGATCGACCGCAACTTCGACTTCATGAACGACGTCGAGAACCTCGTCGCCACCGCGAAGCCCATCCTGGCCGCTGGCATGCACCATCAGGTCTGCGTGGCGATGATGGGTCTGCCCTACGTGTCCGACAAGACCCACACGCCCGAGTACTACGTCGACGTAGTTCGGCGCGTGCTGGAGAGCGGCGTGCAGGTCGATTCGGTGTGCATGAAGGACGCCTCGGGTACCACCGACCCTCGCACCTGCTACGAGACCGCTCGCGGCATAAAGGAGATCCTCCCCGAGGACGTCCCGCTATGGCAGCACACGCACGACACCGCCTCGATGGCCGTCGCCTGCTACATGGCGGGGATCGAGGGAGGCGTGGACGGGATCGACCTCTCGGTGCGGCCGCTGGCGTCTGGCACGAGCCAGCCCGACGTGCGCTCGATGTGGCACGCCCTCAAGGGCACCGGGTACACGCTCGACGTCGATCACGCGAAGATGAACGACATCGCGGTCGCACTGAACGACGGCCTGGCTGACTACGAGTTCAACCCCATCACGCTTGCCGCCGACGCGAGGGTGGTGGACTTCCCGATGCCTGGTGGAGCCATCGGGCCCAACGTCCACATGATGGCGAAGGCCGGCATCCTCGATCGGTACGGCGACGTGCTCTCGGAGTTCCCGGTGGTCGTCGAGGCCGGCGGCGCATGGACGAGCGTCACGCCCGGCAGCCAGCAGTACTGGCTGCAGGCCTTCAACAACGTCCTGCACGGTCGCTGGAAGAAGATCGACGCGGGCTACGGACGCTCGGTGCTCGGTTACTTCGGGCGCCCGCCGGAGACGCCCGACCAAGACGTTGTCGACACCGCGTCCGAGCAGCTCGGGCTCGAACCGTTCGAGGGCGACCCACTCTCGGCGGCTAGCGACAGCCTGGCCCCGGCGCGGGAGGCGCTCGAGGCGAACCGCCTGCCCACCACCGACGAGAACGTCTTCCTGGTAGCTTCGGCGATCGTAGGCGGCAAGCGCATGGAGTTGAACGAGGGCCTAAGGCTGTTGCAGGGCAAGGCGCGCGTGAACCTCCCGCTGAAGTCGAGCGCTGCCAAGCAGCGCGAGACCGAGAGCGCGCCGCCCGAAAGCGCTCCCGCAGCCCCGGCGCAGGCGGCCCCCAGGTCATCCAGCGGGCCCCTGACGACTACCGCCACCGTGGTGGAGGGCGGCCACAAGCGTGTCTTCACCATCACGCTGGAGCCCGTGGGCGAGATCTCCGGTGAGGCCCCGGCTGCCCGCTCGGCGGCGCCCCAACGAGCTGAGGAGAGTCCCGCTCCTACCGCTGCGACTGCCGAGTCTGGCGGAGACGGTGTGGAGATCTGCTCGCCCTTCGGCGGCACGGTCGAGGTGCTGGAGATCAAGGTGCGCGAGGGTGAGCACGTCGAGAGCGGCCAGGTCGTCGCCTCGGTCGAGGCGATGAAGGCAGAGCACGACGTGCGCTCGCCGGAGGCCGGCACGGTCAAGAAGGTTCACGTCAGCCCCGGTGACGAGGTGGGGGCGCGCGAGCCGATAATCACCTTGGAGCGTTGACGTGGACGTCCTGGCGGCGTTGGTTCGCGACGCCGGCTTCCTGAACCTGACGTGGCAGAACGCCTTCATGTTCGTGGTGGCGGGGGTGCTGCTCTACCTGGCGGTGGCGAAGCGTTACGAGCCGCTGCTGCTCATCCCCATCGGCTTCGGCGCGATCCTCGCCAACCTCCCCAACGCCTTCCTCTCCGCCTCGAGCACCTTCGTCCCGGACGCCACCGAGCGCACCGTGCCTCTGCTTCAGCTGGTCTACGAGGCGGGCATCCGCACGGAGTTCCTGCCACCCATCATCTTCTTGGGAGTGGGCGCCCTGACCGACTTCCGCCCTCTCCTGACACGGCCCATAACGCTGCTGTTGGGCGCCGCTGCGCAGCTAGGCATCTTCGCGGCGGCCATCGGCGCTTACTACCTGTTCGGCTTCTCCATCACGGAGGCCGCCTCCATCGGCATCATCGGCGGCGCCGACGGGCCGACCTCCATCTTCCTCACCGCCATCCTCGCCCCCGAGCTCCTCGGCGCAGTGGCCGTTGCGGCCTACAGCTACATGGCGCTGGTACCGGTGATCCAGCCGCCCATCATGAGGTTGCTCACCAGCACCCGAGAACGACACATGCCAGTCCCGGACGAGATCCCGGTGTCTCGGACGGCGGTGGTGCTGTTCCCGATCTTGATCACGGTGCTCGTGGCGCTGGCCGTGCCGGCAGCCGCGCCACTGATAGGCATGCTCATGTTCGGCAACCTGTTGCGGGAGTCGGGCGTGACGGAGCGGCTCAGCAAGACCGCCGGCGGACCGATGGTCAACATCGTCACCATCCTCTTGGGTCTGACGATCGGCGCCACCATGGCCGGTGACAGCTTCCTGCGGCCGCAGACGCTCTACATCCTGGCACTCGGTGCGGTTGCGTTCGCCTTCAGCACTGCCGGCGGGATCCTCCTCGCCAAACTGCTCAACCTCGTGCTGCCCGAGCGCCTTCGCATCAACCCGTGCATCGGTGCGGCGGGCGTCTCCGCCGTGCCGATGTCGGCTCGGGTGGTGCAGCGCTTCGTGTCGGAGCAGACGCAGGGGAAGGTCAACCCGCTGATGGCGGCTATGGGTCCGAACGTCGCCGGGGTGATCGGCTCGGCGGTAGCGGCCGGCGTGTTCCTGGCGCTGCTGCGCTGAACCGCAGTGGAGTAGCTAGGGTGTGGTGCGAGCGGGTTCGCCACGCCCGCGGTTAGCGAGGATGGGCCTCGCGCGACAGCGTCACCCCCAGGGGGCTGGGCCGCACCGGACCACAGGTTATAGGCTCGGGCGGTCGGGTGTGTCATGACGCGAAACGAGGGCCCCGGAGAACCGTGTTCGGGCGCTCTGGGACACGTGCTTCGAGGGAACCGTGATGTCGGGCGAAGCATCGACTCTGGTCGATGTAAAGGTTAGGCTTGGCGGCATGCCGCGTGTTCTCGTCCTCTGCACCCACAACAGCGCTCGAAGCCAGATGGCCGAGGGCTGGATCCGACATCACGCAGCGCGCAGCGGGTTCGACATCGAAGCCTGGTCGGCGGGAACGGAACGGACTCGCGTCAAGGACGAGGCCACGACCGTCATGGCGGAAGCTGGCATCGACATCAGTGGCCACACGAGCAAGCGCCTGGACGAGCTTCCCGACCCTTGGGAGTTCGACCTCGTGCTGAGCGTGTGCGACTCTGCCAACGAGGCTTGCCCGGCCTACCCTGCCCGCACCGAGCGCCTCCACGTCTCCTTCCCCGACCCGAGCGGCCAAGAGCTAGCGCGCTGGCGCGAGGTACGAGACGCCATCGGCGCCATGAGCGCCGCGCTCGTCGAAGCGCTCGCGGCGGGCGAGGTACCCGAGGAGCGCGTCCTCCGCGACCTGAGTGGTGTCCCTAGCGGAGAGGGTCGCGATGGCTGACGTTACGGCTGCGGCTGGTGTTCCTCGCGAGCGTGGAAAGGGTTTGGGGTTCTTCGAGCGCTTCTTGACGGTGTGGGTGGCGCTCTGCATCGTGGCGGGTGTGGCGATCGGGCAGTTCCTGCCGGGGGTTCCTGATGTGCTGCAGCGCTTCACGTACGCGGAGGTGTCGATCCCGATCGCGGTGTTGATCTGGTTGATGATCTTCCCGATGATGCTGCAGATCGACTTCGGCAGCGTGCTGGGGGTGCGACGCCAACCCAAGGGCCTGACCGTGACGCTGGTGGTGAACTGGCTGATCAAGCCCTTCAGCATGCTGGTCTTCGCGTGGTTCTTCTTGCAGGTGGTGTTCGCGCCGTTCATCCCCGAGGAGCTGGCGTTGCAGTACGTCGCGGGCGCGATCTTGCTGGGTGCCGCGCCGTGCACGGCGATGGTGTTCGTGTGGAGTTACCTCACGCGCGGCGATCCGAACTACACCTTGGTGCAGGTGGCGGTGAACGACCTGATCATGCTCGTGTTGTTCGCGCCGATCGTGGCGTTGCTGCTGGGCGTGAGCAACGTGGTGGTGCCGTACGACACGCTGGTCTTGTCGGTGCTGCTCTACATCGTGGTGCCGCTGGTGGCGGGCTACCTCACGCGCAGGGCTCTGATCCGTCGGCGTGGGCGGGAGTGGTTCGAGACCGTGTTCCTCGCGCGCTTCGGGCCGACCACCATCGTGGCACTGTTGGCGACGTTGGTCCTGCTGTTCTCGTTCCAGGGTGAGGTGATATTGGGGAACCCGCTGCACATCTTGCTGATCGCGGTGCCGTTGGTGATCCAGACCTTCGCCATGTTCGCCCTCGCTTACGGTTGGGCGAAGGCTTGGCGGGTGCCGCATCGGGTGGCGGCGCCGGCGGCGCTGATCGGGGCGAGCAACTTCTTCGAGCTCGCAGTGGCTACTGCGATCGCCTTGTTCGGCGTCACCTCGGGCGCCGCCCTCGCTGCCGTAGTGGGTGTGCTGGTGGAGGTGCCGGTCATGCTCGTGCTGGTTCGCATCGCCAACGCCACACGACACCGCTTCGCCTCACCCGCAGCTGCGGGCGCCGCCGGAGCTTGAGGCCATGAAGGCTCCGAAGCTCGAACTGGCGCCGGAGTTGATCGCGCCTGCGGGCCATCAGGCCAGTGGGCCGCCCTGCCTCGCTACCGGCGGCTTCGCGAAGCGCCCGATCTCCGCCTCGAGAGCGCTGAAGCCCTCGGGGTCGAGCTCGTAGAAGACCCAGCGCCCTTGGCGCCTGGCGTTCACGAGGCCCACCTCCACGAGCTGCTTCATGTGGTGCGACACGGTCGGCTGACTCACGCCCAGCACGTGCTCGAGATCGCACGCACAAACGCCCAAGTCGCCCTGGCTGCAGACACTGGGCCCAGGCTCGCGCAAGAACGTCAAGGCCTTCCATCTCACCGGGTCCGCAAGCGCCTTGAGCGTGGTGACGGCGTCCGACATCGACCACAGGATAATCCACCTACGCTGGGCGCCTGACCGAGCGCACGACAGCCGAGTGAACGCTGTGCTCACCCGCGGTCGCGCGACTCCACACACGGGCCGCGTTGCCTTAGTATCGACGGTATGGCGTCGCCAGAGTCCCCGAGCCGCGGGAGCCGCCTCGACCCCGGCAACCGCTTCACGCTCCGCGAGGTCGAGCTTGACGGCGACGAGCGAGACCTCGACGCGGCAACCAGCGAGGGCCCGCCCGAGCCCACGCGCGTGTTCAGTGACACCAGCCGCTCGGTCATCAGCCGCAACACCTCGCCCGACATCCCCTTCGACGTCAGCCTGAACCCCTACCGGGGTTGCGAGCACGGCTGCAGCTACTGCCTGCACGGCGACACCCAAGTGTTGCTGGCAGGCGGCGATCAGCGAGCGCTCGGGGATCTCGCCGTCGGTGACGAGATAGTCGGCACGCGCTCGAGCAGCGGCCAACGCGAACCCGTCGCGACCCGCGTGCTCGCGACCTGGACGACGCGGAGGCGCGCCTACGCCCTGACCCTGCGCAGCGGTAGCGAGGTCCTGGCCAGCGGTGAGCATCGCTTCCTCAGCCTGCGCGGCTGGCGGCACGTCGCGTCGCGGGCCGAAGGCGCAGCGCGCGGTGGCGAGCTGGCCGGTCTCGCCTTGGGCGACGTGCTGCTGGGGGTGGGAGGCGCTGGCGACACGAGGGTAGCGCGCGTTAGCGACACCGGCGCCGCCTGCGACATGGTGGACATCACCACGGGAACGGGCGACTTCATCGCGAACGGCGTGCTCAGTCACAACTGCTACGCGCGCCCCACCCACGAGTACCTGGGGCTCTCTGCAGGACTCGATTTCGAGCGCATCCTGTTCGCCAAGCTCGAGGCACCTGCGCTCCTGGAGCGAGCGCTCGCGTCGCATTCCTGGGTGCCTCAGCTCCTCGCCCTCTCAGGGGTGACCGACGCCTACCAACCGATCGAGCGGAAGCTCGGCCTCACGCGGGGCTGTCTCGAGGTGCTCGCCGCCCACCGTCACCCGGTGGGGGTCATAACGAAGAACGCGCTGGTGACGCGTGACGCCGACCTGCTCGCAGAGCTCGCTCA
>SKSV01000259.1 GCA_007122815.1 Trueperaceae bacterium
CATCTGCACGGAGCGCTGGAGCGTGCCGAGGGTGGTCCTCTGGCAGGTGGGCGAGGCGACGCCGACAGTGGTAGCTGAGCGAGTCATCGAAGGCTCAGCGCGACGGCGGCTGTGGGTGTGCTACCATGGCCCATTGTGCCGCGTGGCTCCTAGCCATGGGGCCGATCCATCCCAACGCCACGCCCGGCCGCGAGAGTCGCGGTCGCGCCTCACGGAGGACGACAATGCCGCGCGTCTGCGCCATCACCGGCAAGCACACCAGTAGCCAGACGACCAGCAAGCGCAAAGGATCGCCGAAGAAGCGCGGTGGCGTCGGGCTCAAGCAGGTTGGTGTGCACAAGCGCACTTACCGCCCCAACCTACTCAAGCGCACGCTCTGGATCGACGGCAAGCCCAAGCGCGTCTGGATCTCCGCCAAGGCCTTGCGCGAGCTCGACCCCACGCTGCTGGTGAACCCGAACAAGTGAGCGTGGGCGGCGGCGGCCGCTCGGCTTCGACGACGGGCGAGCACCCTCTGCCGGTGCCCGCACGTCGTTCGTTTGGCCTACGCTAGGCGCTCCGTTGCGGTAGCATGCCCTCGTGAGAACCGATTCCCAACTCGGTGGTCGCCCAGTGAACCTCGGGTGCCGCTGGCAGCGCATTGGCCTAGTCGTCATGCTGGCGCTCGCGGCCTCGGTGCACGCCAGACCGAGCGTCGTCGTCTCCATACACCCACACTTCGACGTGGTGCGTCAGGTCGCCGGCGAACACGCCGACGTGGTCAGGGTCTTGCCCCCCGGTGCCTCGCCGCACACCTTCGATCCGACGCCGCGAGACGTGGGCAGGATCGCCCGCGCCGACCTCGTCGTGCTCAACGGCGCGCTCGACCTCTGGTTGCGCGAGCTCGTAGAGGCCTCCGGCAGTCGCGCGATCATCGTCGAGTTGATCGCCGACGAGCGCGTGCAGTCGATCATGCGCGAGGCGTTCCCGGAGTTGGTCGGCGTGGACGCCGGCGGAGCGGTGGTCGGCTTCAACCCCCACGTGTGGCTCGACCCGTTGATCATGCGCGAGGTCGCGAGCTTGGTGGCCGAGGCGCTGAGCGACCTGGACCCGGCCAACGCCCTGGCCTACGCCGCGGGCGCTGAGCGGGTGCGCGACGACCTGCTGGACCTCCATGAGGAGCTCGCCGAGCTGCTCGAGCCGCTCGCCGGCGCCGCCTTCGTGCCCTTCCACGACGCTTGGCCCTACTTCGCGGCGCGCTACGGGCTCGATCTGGTGGTCGAGATAGAGCCCTTCCCGGGTCGCGAGCCGAGCCCGGCCTACCTGCGCTACGCGCTCGACGAGATCGCCTCGAGCGGAGCGGTGGCGATCTTCAGCGAGGCGCAGCTCAACCGGAGACCGGCCCAGGTGGTGGCCGACGAGGCAGGGGTGAGGCTCCTGGAGCTCGATCCTCTGGGTGGCTTGGCGGGCCGGGAGTCCTACCAGGAGACGTTGCGCCACAACGCCGAGGTGTTGCTCGAAGGCCTGCGATGACCCGCTCGGCCCCTGTTGCCCCTGCTCGGCTCCCGGTGGTTCACGTGCACCACGTCAACGTGCGCCTTGGCGACGCTCAGGTGCTCGACGACGTCAGCTTCGACCTCGATGCCGGGCACTTCCTGGCGATCGTAGGACCCAACGGCGCCGGCAAGTCGACGCTGGTGAAGGTAGCCCTCGGGCTCCTGCGTCCCGACAGCGGTCACGCCGCGCTCTTCGGACGCGAGCCGGGACACTTCCCGGAGCGCATCGGCTACGTTCCACAGCTCAAGACGTTCGACCGGAGCTTCCCCGCCACCGCGGTAGAGCTCGTCGTGACCGGTCTACGCAGGCGCTGGCCGGCACGCGTGACCGCCAGCGAGCGCGAGATGGCGGATGACGCCTTGCGTCAGGTGGGCGCAGCGGTGCTAGCGGACCGCGGGCTGTCGCGGCTCTCCGGCGGTGAACTGCAGCGCGCTTACCTCGCGCGCGCGCTCGTCAGACGCCCGCAACTCGTGCTGCTCGATGAGCCTGCCACCGGCGTCGACTACCTCGCCGAGCACGACCTCTACGACCTGCTGGAGACGTACCAGCGAGACACCGGCGCGACCGTGGCGATGGTCACGCACGACCTGGCGGCCGCCCGCTACCACGCCAGCCGGGTGCTGGTCCTCAACCGGCGCATCCACGGGTTCGGGCTGCCGGACGACGTCCTGTGCGAGGCTTGCCTGCAAGAGGCGTACGGCCACGTCGGGCACGCCCACGTCCCGCACACGCATCGCGCGGCTCAGGCAGGGACAGCTGGCTGATGATCGGCGAGGTCATCGAGGTGCTCGCCTTCCCGTTCATGCAGCGGGCGCTGGCCGCTGGCCTGCTGATATCGCTCATGTGCGCGCTGCTGGGCGTGTTCGTGGTCCAACGCCGGCTCTCGTTCCTCGGTGATGGCCTGGCGCACGCCGCCTTCGGCGGGATGGGTATCGGGGCCTTCGTGATCGTCTCCTCAGGTCTTCTCACCCAGGGCGCTGCCCTCTTGCGCAACCCCCTCTGGGTCGCCGTGCCCTTCGCGCTGCTCACGGGTCTCGGGATCGCCTTCGTACGCGATCGCACCGAGCTCTCGAGCGACACCGCCATCGGGGTCTTCTTCGCCGTGTCGGTGGCGCTCGGGGTGCTCTTCTTCTCGCGCATCCACCCCGACACGAACATCGGCGTGAACGTGATGGACCTGCTCTTCGGCAGCATCCTGGCGGTGCGCTCCACCGAGCTCGCGGTCATAGCGCTGGTGGCGCTCGTGGCGATCGCGTCGCTGACGCTCCTGTGGGGGCGCCTCGCTTACGCAACCTTCGATGACGAGCTCGCCCGCACGGACGGGGTGAGATCGCGCGCTTTGGAGTACCTCCTGTTCGCTCTGGCGGCCGTGGTCATCACCGTCAGCGCGACCGTGGTGGGGATCATCCTCATGGCCGCGTACCTCGTGATCCCGGCGGCAGCGGCTCGCATCTGGGCCCGCTCCATGATCGGCATGACGGTCATCGCCCTGGTGATGGGGGCCAGCACCACCCTGCTCGGGGTGATCCTGTCCTACGCGCTCGACCTGCCCACCGGCAGCGCCATCATCCTCACCCAGGCAGCGGTGTTCGTCGCCGCGGCGTTCACGCCCCGGCGTTGAGGGCCCGGCGTTCACGCCCCGGCGCTGAGAGAGCGTGCCA
>SKSV01000020.1 GCA_007122815.1 Trueperaceae bacterium
CCCTCTACCTGACGCTGGCCGAACGCTTCGGGCTGCACATCGACCACGGACGCCGCACGGTCGAGTCGATCCGCGCCACCGCCGAAATCGCGGAGCGCCTGCAGATCGATCCCGGCGAACCGGTGCTCTACCTCCGAAGCGTCACCTACCTGGCGGATGGGCGGGCCATCGAGTACTACGAGGCCTACCACCGCGGTGACCGCTCCGTCCTGGAGGTCGAACTCGTCCGACAGCGCGACCAGTCCGTCGAGCTGCGGGAACCACCGGGAGGGGAGCCATGACCCGAGCCAAGACCTTCGAGACCGGCGCTGCCGGTGCCGCCCGCGACGCCATGCTGGCGGTGCGCGTGCACGCGCCGGGAGAGCTGCGAGTCGACGAGCTGCCGGTGCCCGTACCAGCGCCGGGCGAAGCGCTGCTGCGCGTGCTGGCCGCAGGCGTTTGCGCCACCGACCGGAAGCTCTTGTCGCGTGGTGCACCCGGCGGCGCGGCACGAGTCCTCGGTCACGAGATCGTCGCCGAGGTGGTGTCGGCGCCGCCCGGGGGCCCCGAACCGGGCACCCGCGTGGCCGTCGCCCCGAACCTCGGCTGCGGACGCTGCGACGCCTGCGCCGAAGGCGCCACCAACCTCTGCCCCGACTACCGCGCTTTCGGGATCCACCTGGACGGCGGCATGGCCGAGTACCTCCTCGCGCCCGCCCAGGCCGTCGAGCAGGGGCACCTGCTACACGTGCCCGACGCCCTCCCGACGCTCGAGGCGGTCGCCTTGGAGCCGTTGGCGTGTTGCGTCGAGGGCCTAGAAGCGAGCGGCTTGCGCCCAGGTGAGAGCGTGCTGGTGGTCGGAGCTGGGGTCATGGGTCGCCTCCACGTCAGCGCCGCGCGCGCCATGGGGGCCGGCACCGTGATCGTCAGCGACCTCGAGGAGGCTCGCCTAGAGCACGCCCGCGAGCTGGGTGCCGACGTGACCGTGCGCGCGGACGAACCGTTAGGGGAAGCCGTCACCGCGGCCACCGCCGGGCGCGGGGCCGACGTGGTCGCGATCACCATCGGCGTCGCCAGCGCGGCGGAGGCGGCACTCGCCAGCCTGGCTCGAGGCGGCCGCCTCAACATCTTCGCGGGGTTCCCGCCCGACTCGGCCCCGCTGCGCTTGGACGCGAACGACGTGCACTACCGGCGCCTCCACGTGGTCGGTACCAGCGGCGCCACCAAGCCCACCCTCAGGCGGACCCTGGCCTTGCTCGCGGCGCGTCGCGTGCCGCTCGGCGGCATCATCAGCTCGATCAGAGCCCTGCACGAGGCGGAGCTGGCCTTCCGCGAGGCCGGCGACCTCGACCAGGCGCGCGTGGTGTTGGCACCGAAGGGCGAGGTGCGCTGATGAACCCGGAGCTCCTGCTAGGAATCGACGCCGGTACCGGCGCCGTCAAGGCGGCACTCTACGACCTCGCCGGCCAGCTACGCGGTAGCGCTACCGTGCCCACCTCCTCGCTGTACCAGGACCACGAGCGCGCCGAGCAGGACCCCGAGGGCATGCTTCGCGAGGTCCAAGACGCCATCCGAGCCGCCCTGGCCGAAGCGCGCGCGAGCGGTGATGACGTCGCGGCGCTCGCAATCGACGGCCAGATGGCGGGCGTGATGTTCGTAGGCGACGACGGCGAGGCCGTCGGCCCGTTCGACTCCTGGCTCGACACGCGCTGCGACCCGGACGTGGCCCGACTGCGTCCGCACGCCGAGCAGATCGTCGCGCGCTGCGGCGGCTACCCGACCTACTCCGCCGGTCCGAAGCTCTTGTGGTGGCAACGCGAGCGACCGGCGGACCTGAAGCGCGCGCGGGCGATGGTGATGCCGAGCGCCTACCTGGCGGGGCGGCTGTGCGGGCTCTCGGGCGCGGAAGCCTACGCCGACCCCACCTACATGCACTTCTCCTGCCTCGCAGACACCGAGGCGGGCCGCTGGTCGCCCGAGCTCGCCGAGCTGCTCGGCGTGCCCGACGGGCTGTTGCCGCGCGTGGTGGAGACCACCGACGTCGTCGGCGAGGTGACGCGAGAGGCAGCGGAGGCGACCGGTCTGCGCGTCGGAACCCCGGTGGCCGCAGGCTGCGGCGACACGGCCGCAGGCGTGCTCGGTGCCGGCGTGGTACGCGCGGGAAGCGCCTTGGACGTCGCCGGCAGCGCCTCGGTGCTCGCCACGTGCGTGTCGGACTTCCGGCCCGACGTCGAGCAGCGCGTGCTCTTCACCGCGCGCTGCGCTCATCCCGGACACTTCTACGCGCTCGGGTACGTTCTGGGAGGCGGCCTGAACCTCGGTTGGTTCCGAGACGTCGCCGCCAGCGACCTGACGACACGCGAGGCCGGCAAGCAAGGCGACGCCGCCGTGTTCGCGCAGCTGGACGCCGAGGCAGCCGAGCTGCCACCCGGCGCCGAGGGGGTCGTGTTCGCCCCTCACATGGGGGGACGCGTCACACCTAACGACCCGCACCAGCGCGGTCTCTGGCACGGCCTCAAGCGTTCGCACCGCCGCGGCCACCTCTACCGCGCGCTGCTCGAGGGCATCGCGTTCGAGTACGGCGTCTACCTGGAGGCAACCAGGCGCCTGCACCCCGACCTCGGCGAGGTGGTGATACGCGCGGTCGGCGGTGGCGCCCGCTCTGCGCTTTGGTCACAGATCAAAGCGGACGTCCTGCGCGCCGCGTACCGGCCGCTCGAGCGGCAGGAGGGCGGCGCCTTGGGGTGCGCGCTCCTCGCCGGCCAGGCGGTCGACCTCCTAGACGCCGCCGAGGCAGCGGAACGCTTCAACGAGCTGAGACCGGGAACCGTGCCCGACCCCGCTTCCGCTGCCCACTACGAGCCCTTGCTGGGCTCCTATCCGGAGCTGCTCGAGGCGACGGCGGCGCTGACCCGCGCGCTGGGGCGCCACAGCGGCGGCCGGTGAACGCGATGTGCGCTGCCCCGGAACCGCCCCAGCCGTCAAGGCGCTTGCGCGTGGTCGCGACCGCGCGCTCGTACTGCGCGAGCGACGGGGAGCACCAGAGGCTGGTGCGCGACGCCGGCATGGAGCTCGTGCTCGCCGCCGGCGACGAGCCTTGGGGAGCGAGCGACCTGGCTCGTTTGGCAGCCGACGCGGACGCGCTGATCCTGGGGCTCGATCGCTGCGACGCCGACGTGATCGAGGGCGCAGCTCGACTGCGTGTCATCGCCCGCTTCGGGGTAGGCACCGACAGCGTCGACCTGGAGGCGGCCCGCCGCCGGGGTGTGACCGTCACGAACACGCCGGGAGCGAACACCGTCGCGGTGGCCGAGCTGAGCATGGGCCTCATCGTGGCGCTCGCGCGCGACCTGCCCAACTCGGTCGAGGCCACCCGCGCGGGCGCTTGGTCACGCGGGCGAGGCTGGGAGCTCGCGGGCAAGACGCTGGCGCTGCTCGGCCTGGGGAGGATCGGCCAAGCCGTCGCCGAGCGCGCCCGCGCCTTCGGCATGAACCTCATCGCGCACGATCCGTACGCGCCCGAGGTAGCCGGCGTCGAGCACGTGGAACTCGCCGAGTTGGGGCCCCGAGCCGACGTCATCAGCCTGCACCTCGATCTCGGTCCCGCCACCAGGCACATCGTCGACGCCCGGGCTCTCGCCGCCTGCAAGCCCGGCGCTGTGCTCATCAACACCGCCCGTGGCGGTCTGGTGGACGAAACCGCCCTGGCGGAGGCGCTGCGCGCCGGACGCTTGGCGGGTGCGGCGGCCGACGCCTTCGAGCGCGAACCGCCCGAGGGCAGCCCGCTGCTCGGGTTGCGAAGCTTCGTTCCTACACCGCACCTCGGCGCGGCCACCCGCGAGGCGGTGCGCAACATGGGCGTCATGGCGGCCAGGGACGTGATAGCGGTGCTGAAAGGCGGCGTCCCGCAGCACGCGGTGGTAACGCCAGACGAACCTGGGAGGTCTCGATGAAGTACTTGGAGCCGCTCTCGCGGCAGGTGCGACTGAGTGACGGCGCGATCCCCGAGGCCGACGCCGTGCAGGAGCGACGCTTGAGCGACCTGGCTGGGCTCTTCGCCGACGAGGCGGCGGAGTCCGAGCTGATCGCCTCGAACCCGCTCGTGTACCGCGTCTACGACGCGGCAGCGCTGCCCAAGGAGGACGGCCAGCTGCTGTTCTCGACCACCGTGATCCAGAGCGGGCGCGTGGGTGACGAGTTCTTCATGACGAAAGGTCACTACCACGCGCGGGCGGACAGGGCCGAACTCTACTACGGCCTCTCAGGCCAGGGCATCCTCCTCCTCCAAACACCGGAAGGCCGCTTCGAGGCCCTGGAGATGGTGCCCGGGACAGCGGCGTACGTTCCGCCCTACTGGGGTCACCGCACCATGAACACTGGCGAGGAGCCCTTCGTCTTCCTGGCCGCCTACCCGGCCGATGCCGGGTACGACTACGGCACGATCGCGCGTGACGGCTTCGCCGCGCTGGTACTCGCGGGAGCGGATGGCCCGCGCGTGGTGGCGAACCCCTCCTTCGTGCCCACGGCGCGCGCTCCGAAAGGGTGAGCGCGATGCCGCCGGCGCCTGCGCTGCCGACGGTCCACGGCCCGCCGCTGGCGCCAGGCGCAGGGGCGCGGGTCGACTCGCACGCCCACGCCTGGATCGAGCCGCCAGAGGGTGTCGACCCGGCTTCGGCGCTCGCGCTCCGTGACGAGCCCATGCAGGCAGCCGCCTTGAGCAAGTTCCGGGAGGCCGCCGCGCCCCGTCGCGCAGCTCTAGTCGACTGCCAACCGCCTCACTGCGGGCGCGACGCCAGGGCGTTGGCGCGGCTGTCGCGCGCGAGCGGCGTGGCGATCGCTGCCTGTACGGGGTTCCACCTCGCGCGTTACTACCCGCACGGGGAACGCCCCTGGAGCGACGCCGACTCAGCCGCCAAGGAGTTCGAGCAGGAGTTGAGGCAGGGTATGGCGGAGCTGCCCGAGCGCAAGGCAGCGCTGATCAAGGCGGCACACAGCGGAGTCCAGGGGGAAGACCCGGCCATGTGGGAGGCCGCGTTGGCGGCGCGAGAGAGAAGCGACGCTCTACTCCTGATCCACACCGAGCGCGGCGCGCAGGTGGAAGCCCTCCTCGCCGAGTTGCTTGGCCGCGGTGTGCCCGCCGCCAAGGTCTACCTGTGTCACGTGGACAAGCGACCGGACCACGCGCTCCACCGCGAGCTCGCCAGCGCCGGCGCCCTCCTCGGGTACGACACCTTCGTGAGACCGCGCTACCAACCTGAGAGCACCAGCTGGCCCCTGCTGCAGCAGATGGTAGAGGCGGGCCACGCTGCCTCGGTGGCGCTCGGGCTGGACCTGGCGGAGAGCGCCATGTGGGAGGACGCGGGCGGACCCGCTGCGCTCGTCCGTCACCTGGAGCGCGAGCTCACCGCACGCGGCTTCTCCGCGGCAACGACGGAAGCCCTCCTGGGCGAGAACCTGCTGAGACGCGCGACGGCGTCAAGTAGCGAGAGAACCGGGCAGTCTTCCGTCGGGCAGCCGCCCGACCCGAGAACCTCGCACGACTAGTGACCAGGCGATTGGAGTCAACATGCCCTACGAAGCGCCCCCACCTTGCGAACGTCCCACCCTCTACTTCATCGGCGTGACCACCGCGAAGTCCTCGATCATGCGGGTGTTCCCGCGCTGGGCCGAGGTCCTGGGCATCGAGGCCGACATCCGTGGTTACGACGCCGCCCCTCGCTCCGAGCCAGCGGCTTACCGCACCATCGTGCAGCACCTGATCGACGACCCGCTCGCCCGCGGCGCTCTGGTGACCACCCACAAGATCAGCCTCCTGGAGGCGTGCCGCGACATGCTCGACGAGCTCGACCCGCACGCCCGCACCTGCGGCGAGGTCTCGTGCTTGTCCAAACGTAGCGGGTCGGGCGCAGGCGAGCGCCTCATCGGTCACGCCAAGGACCCAATCACCTCCGCCGCGAGCTGGCGGGCTTTCGTGCCACCGGGCCACTGGCGCGCCGGCTCCGAAGTCCTGTGCCTCGGCGCCGGCGGTTCCGCGGTGGCTCTGAGCGTCGCCTTGAGCGCCTTCCCCGACCGGTACGACCGGCCGCGCCGCATGGTCTTCGTCAACCGCGGCGCGGAGCGGCTCGAGCACCTGCGTTCCGTGAACGCTTCCATCAACAGCGACATCGAGTTCGAGTACGTCCAGAACTCCGATCCTGAACGCAACGACGAGCTGATGGCGGCGCTTCCCCCGGGTTCGATGGTGATCAACGCCACGGGCATGGGGAAGGACAGCCCCGGCTCACCCGTCACGGATGAAGGTCGCTTCCCGGAGCGTGGTTTCGCTTGGGAGCTCAACTACCGCGGCGAGCTCGACTTCTTGCACCAGGCCAGGAGGCAGGCCGAGGAGCGTTCGCTTCACGTGGAGGACGGCTGGATCTACTTCCTTCACGGCTGGTCGGCGGTCATCGGCGAGGTGTTCGACGTCGAGATCGACGAAGCCACCTTCGCCGCGCTCGACGAGGCCGCCTCGGACCTCAAGCCCGCATGAACGCCGAAGCGTTCCGCAGCGAGGCCGCCAGGCTCGCTCTGGTGCCGCTCTTCTACGATGGTGACGCGGCTCGCGCACGCGCCACCGTCGCGGCGCTCGCCGCAGGCGGCGCGACCCTGGTCGAGTACACGCTCCGAGGCCCCGGCGCCGATCGCGTGCTGGCCGAGCTCGTCGAGAACGCGCCTGCGGGCGTCACGATCGGAGCCGGCAGCGTCTCCGACGCCGCCATGGCCGACCTCGCGTTGAGGGCCGGGGCGGCTTTCGTGGTCGGTCCGAACGGCGATCCCGAGGTGGCTGAGCGCTGCTTCGCGCAGGCGGTAGCGTACGTTCCGGGGTGCATGACACCGAGCGAGCTGGTGAGGGCACGCTCGTGGGGTTGCAGCCTGCTGAAGCTCTTTCCGGTGGGTGCGCTGGGTGGTCCCGCCTACGTGCGCGCGGTGCGTGCTCCGCTGCCCGGTCTGGAGATGATGGTCACCGGTGGGGTGAGCATGGAGGACGCGAGTGCGTACCTGGAGGCCGGAGCGGCCTGCCTGGGGATCGGGAGCGAGCTGGTCAAGCGCTCCTACCTCGACGTCGACGACGGCCGTCCGCTTGCCGAGGCGACCGCGGCGGCGCTCGCGCGCTTGCGCTCGGTACGAGAGGGGTGAGCTCTTGAGACTCGGTGTCAACACCTTCATCTGGCGCTCTCCCTTCTCGAGCGAGAACGACCTGGACCTCGTCGAGCACGCCGCCGACCTCGGTGCGGAGGTGTTCGAGGTCGCCGTCGAGGACCCCGCCCTGGTCGACGCGGGAGACCTCGCGCGAGCCCTGCAGCGGCGTTCGCTCGCCGCAGCCGTCTGTGGCGCCTACGGGCCCGGACGCGACTTGGGCGACCCCGATCCAGGCGTGCGCGCGACCACCCTGGCGTACCTGGGCCGACTCATCGCCTTGGCTGCGGGCATCGGAGCGGGCGTCGTGGTGGGCCCGGCTTACGGCTCCGTGGGGCTCGCCCGTGCGCTCCCGGACGCTGAGCGGCGCGCCGAACGCGACCGCGTGGTGAGCGCCCTCCGGGAGGCCGCTGAAGAAGCCCACGCGCACGGGGTGCGCTTGGCGCTGGAGCCTCTCAACCGCTTCGAGACCGACCGCGTGGACACCGCGGAGCAGGGTCTGAGGCTCTGCGAGGACATCGGCCACGAGGCCGTCGGGCTGCACCTGGACACCTTCCACATGCACCTGGAGGAGCGCGACAGCGGTGCCGCTCTGCGCCTGGTCGCGTCGGCCGGGAAGCTCTTCCACGTGCACGCCTGCGAGAACGATCGCGGCGTGCCGGGCCGCGGCCAGGTGGCCTGGGGCTCCGTCACCTCGGCGCTGCGGGAGTCCGGGTACGGTGGCGACGTGGTGATCGAGTCGTTCACGCCCGCCGTCACGAGCATCGCCGCGGCGGTCTGCCTGTGGCGTCCGGTCGCTCCGGACCAGGACACCATCGCGCGGGAGGGGTTGAGCTTCCTGCGCTCGGCGTTAGCCTGAGGCGACCGAAGGTGAGAGTGTCGGAGCTGGCGAACCGCGCGGCTCGTCAGCCCGGCCCCTCCTCGCGCCTCGCCTTCGGCGCGGCGCTCACGTCCTCGAGGGCGAACTCGCGCACGCGCGTGCGCGTGATCCGCATCATCGCCTCACAGTGCGGGTCGGGACACAGCACGTGCTCTTCGACGTTGATCCAGTCGTGCTCGTCGCTGAAGCGCTGCTTCGCCGGCAAGAGGGGCAGGACCGCAGCGAGCGCGTACATGCTGAAGGTCTTCCCCGCTGGGATGCTGAGGTTCTCGCCGGAGACCTCGAAGTAATCGCCCACGTGATGGTTGCACACGCTCTCGAGCCCTGGCTTCACGGACACGATCTCCACGCGCAGGTCGTACAGCCTGAAGGTGCGCTTCGCCACCGCTGCCGAGCGCTCGTCCGGCCGACCGGAGCTCACGCACGCTCCTCGTTCAAGGCGTACTTCATCACCCGGCCGTGACGCCCACCGCGGTCGCGTTCGAGCTCGAAGACCTGCCCCGGCACCTCGGGGAAGCGCGCGCGTACGGCCTCGAGACGCCCGAGTTCGGAGTCCGAGAGCGGTGCGGCGTCTCTGAGCTCGACCAGCTTCGACACGTGGCGCCGCGAACGGATGCCCACGATGCAGGCTCGGACCCCACGTTGGGTTAGGCAGTAGCTGCTCGCGACGCTCGCGACGTCGGAGCCGCGGGCGTCCGCAACGGCTCTCAGCTCGCGCAGAAGCGCTTGGAGCGCATGCCAGCCGCCGGCTTCCTCGAGGATCAGGCGGTACTTCGTGAGTGAGCGGTTCTCGTGCTCATCGCCCAGGTCGCCCCGACCCAGGTAGCGGTCGCTGAGGAGGCCGCCGGCGAGGCTCCCGTAACAGAGCAGGTCGACGCCGTAGCGGCTGGCTACCTCGCTGAGGTCACCGCGCGGGCGCCGGTCCAACAGCGAGTACTGGCACTGGATGGAGGCGATGGGCACGCCATGCGCTAGCACCTCGCCGAGCTTGCGCGCGTCGAAGTTCGTCAGTCCGATGGCCAGGATGCGACCCTGTCGCTGCAGCTCGTGCAGGGCAGCCAAGGCCTCCAGGTAGCCCGGCACCTCGTAGTCCCACCAGTGGAACTGCACGAGGTCGAGCCGCTCGCGACGCAACCTGGCGCAAGAGCGCTCGACCGCGCGCTCCACGTCGTCCGGGCCCAACGTGGGGAGCGCCGCCAGGTCGGGGACGAACTTGGTGTGTACCCTGAGGTCTTCGGGACGTACGCCGTGCGTGCGCGTGAACTCGCCGATGGCGTGCTCGACGCCGGTGTAGATGTCGGCGCAATCGAACACCCGGAAGCCCGCGCGGTAGTGCACCTCGAGGACCTCGGACGGTTCCTCCACCTCGCGCCCGTGGCCCTGCGCGAGCTGCCAGCAGCCGAGGATCACGCGGTCGACGTACGCCAGTGCCATCCGCGCACTCTACCGTCCCGCCCTGACGTCCGGGCGGACGTGCGGGCGGACGTGCGTCCTCGCGAGCCGTGGGTCGGTTGCCGTATCCTGAGCATGGCTGCCGGCGTGAGCATGGTTCGTTCTTGGAGGTAGCTACCGTGAGCGTCACCCACACCCGTTTAGGCAAGCACGGAGTCCTGGTGAGCAACCTTTGCTTGGGCACCATGAACTTCGGATGGCACACCAGCCAGGACGACGCCTTCGCGATCATGGACCGGGCTCTCGAGCTCGGCATCAACTTCTTCGACACCGCCGACGTCTACGGCTGGTCCAAGGAGCACGGCGAGACCGAGATCATCCTCGGCAACTGGTTCGCGCTCGGTGACGGGCGCCGCGACGCGGTCGTGCTGGCGACCAAGGTCTTCAACCCGGTAGACCGCTCCGACCAGCGCCCCGAACCCAACTCGGACGGTCGCAGCCTCTCGGCCTACAAGATCCGCAAGCACTGCGAGGGCAGCCTCAGGAGGATGCAGACCGACTGGATAGACCTGTACCAGATGCATCACATCGACCGCGAGTGCCCGTGGGACGAGACCTGGCAGGCCTTCGACGCCCTCGTCAAGCAGGGCAAGGTCGTGTACGTCGGCTCCTCGAACTTCGCCGGTTGGGACATCGCGACCGCCTGCCAGGAAGCAGCGCGCCGGGGTCTGATGGGCCTCGCGAGCGAGCAGAGCATCTACCATCTGGACAACCGCACGATCGAGCTCGAGGTCATCCCGGCCTGCCGGCACTACGGTCTCGGACTGATCCCGTGGAGTCCACTCGCGGGCGGTCTGCTGGGCGGAGCGTTGGGGAAGCTCGAGTCGGGTCGCCGCGTCTCGGAGGGCGTCCAGAAGAAGATCGAGGAGAAGCGGCCCCAGCTCGAACGCTACGAGACGCTCTGCCGCGAGCTCGGTGAGGAGCCGGCGACGGTGGCCCTCGCCTGGCTGCTGCACAACCCCGCAGTGACCGCCCCGATCATCGGCCCGCGCACCATCGAGCAGCTCGAAAGCGCCGTGAGAGCGACCGAGGTCACCCTCGACGAGGAAGTGCTCACGAAGCTGGACGAGATCTTCCCCGGGCCCGGAGGTGAGGCGCCGAAGGCCTACGCCTGGTGAGTGGTGGCATCAGCGCCGAGGCGCGCGTCGACGCCGGCCCCATCCGGGGCTCAGCCTCCGCGCGCGCCGAGCAACCCGTCCTGATCGACCATCCAGGAGGGGAGCGAGAGCACGGCCTCCATGGCCAGTCCCACCCCGCCCATGGTGACCGCTTCGGGCCCCAGGTCTGAGAGGGCCACGCGGCAGCGGCCGCGGTAGCGCCCAAGGGACTCGCTCGACCGAACGCGCTCGATCGCCGGCAGCAACCACGGCACCACGTGGCTGAGCCCGCCAGCCAGGACCACCAGCTCGGGGTCGAGGAGATCGATGAGGTCGGCGATCACGCGGCCGAGGCGCTCACCGGCCTCATCCAGGAGGTCTAGCACGACCTCGTCTCCGGCGGCAGCCGCGCGCGCCACGGCTTCGTAGGTCGCGAGCGATCTCCCGCGCTCGCTCAGTTGAGCCTCGAGACCCTGCTGCGCGAGGTAGGCCTCGAGACAACCCGCGTCCCCGCACGCACAGGAGCGTCCACCGGGCTCGACGCAGGCGTGTCCGATCTCGCCCGCGAAGCCGTCATGCCCTCGGTAGAGCCGGCCTCCCAGGTACAGTGCGCCACCGATGCCCGAGTGACCGGCGATCACCACGAAGTCGCTCGCCTCGCGCGCAGCACCGAAGAGCTTCTCGGCCAGCGCGGCGGCGGAGGTGTCGTTGTCCACCGCCACGGGAACCGACCAGCGCTCGGCCAGGAGCTCCAGCAGAGGTACGTCGTGCCAGCGCAGGTTCGGACCGTAAGCCACCCGGCCGCCGTGCGACATGAGAGCCGGCACGCCCACCCCGATGCCTCTCACTTGGTCCCAGGAGGCCCCGAGGCCGCGCAACAGCTCCTCGACGCCTCTCGTGAGCGTGTCGAGGACGTCCTCCACCTCGCTCCCGGCCGCGGCTTGCCACGACGCACGTACCTCCCCGGCCATCGACGTCGCGAGCAGTCGGACCATGTCGGGCTCGAGGCGCGCCCCAACCAGGAAACCCGCTGCAGGATCGATCGCCAGCTGGGTAGGCGGGCGCCCGGCGCGACCGGCGCTCGGGCCCTTCTTGCTCAGGAGCCAACCGTCCAGGCGCAGCTGTCTCACGACCGCAGAGATCGTGGCCGGATCCAGTCCGGTGAGCTCGGCTAGCTCGCTCTGGCTCATACC
>SKSV01000302.1 GCA_007122815.1 Trueperaceae bacterium
ACCCAGGGGGCGTTCGAGTACACGAACCGCTCTGGCACGCCGATCCTGCGGCACGCCTACCGCGCCTCACCGGGCACGACTTGGGGCGAGACGGACGTGAGCGAGCACCGCTTCGCGGGAGACGCGCCCCACGCCCGCCACATACGCGCCTTCCTCTCCGCCGTGCGCGGGGAGCGCTCGGTACTGTGCAGCGGCGAGGACGGTTTGGAGGCGGTGCGATTGGTGTTGGCTGCCTACGAGAGCGCCGAGCAGAACGCCCCTGTCCTGGTCAGCGACGCACCCCGGACGCTCCCGGTCTAGTCCAGCGTCTCAGCGGCCAGCGCGCTGACCCGGATCCACGCCTTCGGCAAGCGTTCGCCGAGCCTGCGGGCTAGACCCTCAGCGGCCGCCCGGTCCGGTGCGAGCGCGAAGCAGGTGGCTCCCGAGCCGCTCATCGCTAGCGGTCCGTCCCACGCCTCACCCAACGCTGCGAGGGTCGCGGCGACCTCGGGCACGTGGGCCGCGACGCCGGCCTGCAACTCGTTGTGAACGCGCGGACCACTCCACCATGCCGCCCCGACCGGGAGGAGCTCGGCAGGCTCCGTCGGTCCCGCTCCCCTACCCTTCGCTTCACGACCAGCAGCGCCGGCTGCGCTCCCGGCTGGACGCCACCAGCGGTAGGCGTCAGCGGCCTGGACGGGCACGCCGGGGTTCACCAGCACCAGCGGTGAAGCAGGCACGCGGGCGGCTTCGAGGACCTCGCCGCGCCCGCGGGCGCGGGCAGCGACGCTTCGCAAGAGGAAGAACGGCACGTCGCTGCCTAGTCGCGCGGCGAGCGCCGGCAGTTCGACGCCGGCCGGGTACCTCCTCGCCAGCAGCTCGAGGGCCGCCGCGGCGTCGCTCGAGCCGCCCCCCAGCCCCGCGGCCACCGGCACCCGTTTGAGGAGCCGCCACGCGAGCGGCGGCACCCGTACCCCACCCTCTCTCGCTGCGGCGCGGTACGCGTCGGTAGCGCGCAGCACGAGGTTGCTCCCGTCGACCGGCAGCGGAGCGGCGTCCAGCCAGGGATCGCCGCCGCTCACCTGTCGCTCCAGGCGGTCTTGCTCGCCGCGTCTCTCGCACAAGGTCAGTTCATCGACGAGCGTCAGGCGCGCCATCACGCTGTCGATGTCGTGGAAGCCGTCGCCGCGGCGCGCGAGGACGCTGAGGTTCAGGTTCAGTTTGGCCGGGGCGCACACCCGAACGGTCCCGATCGCCATCACGCCCCTCGGCCGGCGAGTGATAGTCCAGCGACCGCGGCGTAGGCCTCGGCGAGGTGCAGGTCACCGAGCGTCGTCACCTTCATGAGGTGAGCGCCCCCCGCGACGAGCTCTACCTGCACCCCGAGGCGCCGCACCAGCGAGGCGTCGTCGGTGCCGTCGAACCCCGCTGCGCGGGCCGACCGGTGGGCCTCCAAGAGCAGTTGACGCTCGAACGCCTGAGGGGTCTGGACTGCCATCAGCTCCGAGCGATCCACGGCCGACCCGTCACTGGCGCGAATGAGGCTGTCGACGACTGGCGCAACGACGCTCACCGCACGCGCCTCAGGGAGGACCGCCAGCACCGCGCGCAGGGTGCTGGCGTCGACGAACGGGCGTGCAACGTCGTGGATCATCACCCAACGGCACGACGTGGCGTCGAGCATTCGTGCGACCGTCGCCTGCCTGGTGTCGGCACCCACCACGACCGAGGCGCCCGGCGCCTCCAGGCCCGCGTCCTCCACGCGATCCGCCGTCACCGCCACCACGATCTCGGAGACGAAAGGCCTCAACGCTTGCCCCACCCAGGCCAGCAGCGTCCGCTCGGCGACTCGGACGAAGGCCTTGGGTCCAAGACCGAGGCGGCTGCCCGAACCGGCCGCGGCTATCAGGGCCGCGACCTCCACTTCAGCTCTCCTTCCAGCGCGGGGCGTGCTCGTTGGCGAGACCGACGAGGTCCAACACTCGGGCGGTGACCCCTCCCAGCAGCGCGGCCACGCTCTGCGGGCGATTGTAGAAGCCAGGCGAGGCAGGCATCAGCGTCGCTCCGGCATCGAACGCGGTGAGCATGTTCTGCAGCATGGGGCGCGAGTACGGCGCCTCACGCAGCACCAGCACGAGCGGCCGGCGCTCCTTGAGGGTCACGTGCGCGGCTCGGCTGACCAGGTTGTCCGTCATCCCGAGCGCTACCTTCGCCAGGGTGCCGGCCGAGCAGGGCACGATCACCATGGCGTGCGCGCGGAAGCTGCCCGATGCGATGGAGGCGCCCAGGTCGTGGTCCTTGTGGACGACGTCCGCTAGCTTCTCGATGTCCTTGAGCCCGATCTCCATCTCGCTCGGGATGACCTGCTTCGCACCGCTCGTCACGACGAGGTGCGTTTCGAGCTCGGCGCCGCGCGCCGAGAGCGCCCCCAGCGCCTCCAAGAGGTCGACCGCGTATGCGATGCCGCTGCCGCCGGTGAGCCCAACGATGACGCGCCGCCGGTTCATGCCGCACCCTACCGCGGCCGCCGCTCACGGCGCGCTCTCGGCGCGATGGTGCCGAACCACCCCACCCGGTAGCCGCGGGCGCGTACGATGCCCGGGTGAAAGCTGCGCAGATCGGTCGTCGCGAGGTGTTGTCGCACGCTCAGCGCCGGGCTCGGAGGCCCGAGGCGCCGAACCCGTTAGCGCGTTCGCGCGAGGGCCGCTGGCTCGGAGGTGTGGCTGCCGGGATCGCCGACTTCGTCGGCGTCGGGCACTTGCTTGATCCCGACGACAATTGTCCACGTCATTCTCTCACCATATGCGGGAGTAGGAGTATGACGCAGATGTTCTGTTACGTCGGTTCCTCGCGGATGAGAACGGTCTTCACACGTTCATATACTTATATAGTGAACGTCGAACACCGCGTGATCGGAGACAATTGACGGGCCTTCACACGGGACCTATGACTCATGCTGTCGGGAACGATGCCGTTGTGCGACGATCCGACGGTTGATCGCTCCGACTCGATCCGCGACGGACAGAGCGAGTTCACGGTACGAGAATTCCTCGTCCGTACTCGCATTCGTGGGAGGCGGGCTGTCGAAACCTGGTTGATCGGCTGTCGTTTCGATTGGACACCGATCGAGCGGAACCGGACCGAAAACCGGCCACTCCAGGTTGGGGTCATCTCCCTCCCACTCGGCATCGATCCCGCCGAGTCCGTTCT
>SKSV01000304.1 GCA_007122815.1 Trueperaceae bacterium
CCGACGCAGGACAACGGACAAAGCGAGTTGTGGGTCGACCGGTACTTCGATAACGTCTTCGGCTTGTATGTTCTGGGGTAGCGGATGGGCAAGGAGCGAATCCTCGGCCTCGTCGAGGTAGAGATTCAGCGTCGGAAAGCGAGGCCGAAGAGTTCGTCGGACCCGCCGACGTGTACCGGAAAAACGGCTTTTCCGTGCTGTATGAGACCGATCGGCATGTGATGCGGATGCGATTAATGTGATCTCTTACGGTATAGGGAGTGGAGGAATACCCGAAGCGTGGCCACCTCGCGGACAACCCGATAGATGCTGTCTCTACAGGCATCTCGCTTCAATCTGCCGTCTGAAAGATTTCACCAAGTGAGGGCAGGTACTGAGAATTTCCACGATCGCATCCGGCTCGATTTCAAAGCTGTACGCATGACGAATGAAATGTCGAAATGCCATGAAACCCAATAGTTCGGCCCGGGTAGTTTGATCGATGAGCAAGTGACGCTCGGCGATTTCGAGAAGCTCGGCGTGCCAGTTGCTTCCGGTCGGTAGGTTCACGTGTTGATCTTTCATTGCGAACTCAAGGACCTTCTCAATCCCATTGTAGACTGTCGACAAAGAAAGAGCTGCCGCGCGGATTTCGATATCGTCAAGCGCCGTGTTTCTGGACTTGGTCAGGAGTGATTCAATCAAGGCGATCTCTCGATCGATGTTCTCAAATTCACTTGAGACGGCGTTGCCGTACTTCACTCTTACGCGACCCGTTTCACATTGGCGTTGGCGAGGATTTGACGGCCGAGATTCGCTTGCAGGTCCAGATCAACAAGATCGACCGGCCGGGAACACCGGCTCAGTAACTGTCCGTACACCGCAAAGAATTTGTTCGCGGGAATACCCCTGACCGCAATATCCAGATCGGAGCTCTCACGCGCGTCCCCTTCCGCTACGGAACCGAATAGATAGATTTCCGAGCAACCAACAGATTTCAGGTACTCGGTAACGATCTTGAGATCTTCAGCGACAGGTCGGGAAAACTGACGTGGATCCATAGCTTAAGTATACCACACACGGCATCGGCGCGCACACGGGCGTACGATGTTGACATATTCAGTCTGATCGACCTTCGAAGTTCTTGAAACAAAAAAGAGTTAATAGTAAATTTTTCGTAACCGCGCGGCGCAGGATCGGCCGGCGGCGTATCGGGCCGACCCACTCCCGTAAGAGTAATCACAGCGGAGGCAGCACATGGAACAGACCGAAATCGGACGCATTCGATTTTTCGTTATCGCCACGTTTCTGCTTTTCCTGGTTCTTTTCCTGATAACGGGCGCGGCGGTGTTCGGGGGAGCTCCGGAAATCGTACAGATCGTGATGAAGAACGTATGCGCGTGGAGTTCGACCTTTGTTCTGGTGCTTTTCTTTAAGCGCTTGTATCCCGGTCGAAGGTTTTTGGAGTTCCTCAAAGCGCAGTTCACCCCGGTCACGGTATCCGATTTCCTGGTCCCTTTGGTGATCCAGCTGGGACTCGCTGCAGGCGCTATTGCCGCCGTCATGGCGATCAGCGGCGAGTCACTGAACACGGTAGAGGTTGTCTCGCTCTCCGGCATTATCCCTCTCCTTCTGATCAATATCACGTCGGGCCCGACGGGAGAAGAACTCGGCTGGCGCGCGTACGCTCAGCAGGAGCTCCAGAAACGGCTGAGCCCCCTTACGGCGTCACTTTGGATCGGCCTCTTGTGGGGGCTGTGGCATCTGCCGCTCTGGCTGGTATCCGGCTATACGGGCCTTGACCTGCTCCTGTACAGCGTCTTTTTCCTGCTCGGGATTGTCTCTTTTTCCGTGTTTCTGACGTTTTTCTACAACAAGTCCGGAAACATTCTGGTGGCGGTGTGGATCCATTTTGTTTTTAACGTAGTTCTTCAGATTTTCGATTTGGATCCGCTGAAGATTATCGTCGCCGTATCGGTACTGTACCTCATAGCCGCGAGCTTCATCGTCGTGTTCAAAAGAGAGGAGATGACTCAGCCGATACACAGCCGCCGCTAAGGAGGGACGTGTCCGGCTCATCCTCCGGATCGGTCAAGAAGAACTCAAAGCAAGACGGGATGGGTTATCTCCACAACAGTTTCAGTCCGTGCGGCACAAACTTTCCAAACTCACTGTCTTTACTGATCATGGTTAGGCTTCGACCGATCGCCTGCCATATCAACATCCGGTCAAACGGATCAAAGTGGCTACTCTCTTCCAGCTTTCCATACGAGACGGCCTCTTCAGGAGCAAGACTGATCAACTCCATTCCCATTTCTTCGGATAGGCCGATCAGATCATCTGTCTCGATACTCCCAAGATCCAGTTTGCCGAGCCGGGCCTTCAACGCGATTTCCCAGAAACTTACGGAACTGACATAAACGTCATTGTCCGGATTCCGGATTGCCGATCGCGTCATCTTCGGAATGTTCCGCGATCCGCAGACCGTCCACAAAAACGCGTGCGTATCCAATAGATACTTCATTTCAAGCCGAGCAGTTCTTCTTCGGTAATTTTGAAATCGTCGGCAAATCGAATCTGAGTCTTCCCGTCAAGAAGACCAATCCGGCGGTCCGTTTTTTTTTCGGTCTGGACGTACGGCACAATCATTGCGACTGGGCGCTTTTTTTTTCCGTAGAGAATTCCAAAGCTTTCTCCTTGCCTGACTTTCTCAAGCACTTCCGAGAACTGCGCTTTGATCTCACCGACTGGGAGGGCTTTCATGTCTTGATGGTACACCCCGGAGATGTTCTTGTCAACTTGTCACGAACAAGGATCACCCTTCGAACAGTCCGCCCGCCGCCTCACCTGATCAATCGCTCATCGATTTCCATCGGTTCAATCGAGACTATCTCAATATCGTTCGCATGCTCGTGTTTTGGATTGATCAAGAGGTTGAACTCTCCGCGAACGACGGCGGACGGAACCCGCAACAGGAGACTCGCGTTCCGCATGATCCATTCCTGGCCAATTTCGGTGAGTACAGACGGCGGAGGGTATGTCGCCCAGTTCGCCGGAAGCGATTTCGACGGAACCTCCTCGACTTCCGCTTTCGCGGGAAGGGAAATCTCCGCGATGAAAAGGTCGGTGGGAAGCAACGAAAGCGGTATGTGGACCAGATACTCGACCGTCGCCAACGCCCGGCTTTCCGCACCGTATAG
>SKSV01000028.1 GCA_007122815.1 Trueperaceae bacterium
GCCAGCATCGCCAGGTAGTCCCAATCCTCCTCCAACAAGACGTTCGCTAGGTTCGAGAGCACCGGCACCACCGCCTCGCGCACGCGCGGGTTGCGGTGCATCGGGTAGACGAACAGGTGGTCGGGGTGCGCCCTGGCCGCCCGAGCCAGGGCTTGCGCGAGACCCGGCAGCCGCGCCAGGTTCTCGCGGCGGTGCAGCGTCACCGCCACGAGCGGCCTGCCTTTCGGCACGTGCGGGGGCAGGGCCGCGCGCCGCACCGCCCAGCGCACCGCGTCCACCGCCGTGTTGCCGGTGACGACCATGCGCTCGGCCGTCTTCCCTTCCCGCAACAGGTGTTCCCGTGCGAGGGCGGTGGGCGGTAGGTCCAGGTCGGTGAGCACGTCCGTGAGGCGCCGGCTGCCCTCCTCTGGGAAGGGCTCCGCCAGGTCGAACGAGCGCAGCCCGGCCTCGACGTGTGCGACCGGCAGTCCCTCGAAGAAGGCGGCGAGGGCGACGGCGAGGGTCGTGAGCGTGTCGCCGTGCACCAGCACGTACGCCGGCGCTTCCTCCCGCAGCGCAGCGGCAGCGGCACCGACCATCGACCCGAACGCCTCGGAGAGCTCCGCTCCTGGCCGCATGAGCGCGAGGTCCACGTGGGGTGTCAGCCCGAACACCTCGAGCATTCGCGCTAGCTGCTCGCGGTGCTGACCGGTGACGAGCAGGCGCGCTTCCAGGTCGCGTCGGCGCTCCAGCGCGTGCACCACTGGCGCCATCTTCGACGCTTCGGGTCGCGTCCCGAACGCAACGACCACCCGAGCCGCGCCCGAGCGCGGTGTTCTGCCCTTCACTGCACGCCGGTTCGGTCCGCGGCTGCGTGCGCCAAAGCGCGCGAGCGCTCGGCGTCGACCTCTCGCAAGCGCAGGTACGACACCAGCCCGATGAGGAACACCGCCGCCACTACGGTGGCGAGCAGCAGCACGGGGGGCGTCTGGGACAGCAGCATGCCGAGCACGCCGAGCGCCAGGGTGGCGCCCCAGAGCACGTAGACGATCGCCCTCGGGCTGCGGCCGCGACGGCGCATGAGGTCGTGGATGTGGTCGTTGGAGGCGGTCGCCGGGTTGAGGCCCTGCCGCAGGCGCCGCACCGTCACCTGGGTGATGTTGAGCACGGGGACGGCGAGGATCAGCACCGGCGCGACCACGGTCACGGCGGCCGTGACCTTGAGGGCACCGAGCACCGAGACGGCCGCGAGCACGTAACCGAGCAGGTACGCTCCCGAGTCGCCCATCGTGATCTTCGCGGGGCTGAAGTTGTGCCGCAAGAAACCGAGTGCGGCTCCCGCCAGCGCCGCCAGGATCAACACCGACGCGCCCCGCTCCGGGAACTGCAGCGCCACCGCCAGCAGGCTCATGCTGGAGATGGCTGCGATCCCGGAGGACAACCCGTCCAGGCCGTCGATGAAGTTGAAGGCGTTCGTGAAACCGACCACCCACACGAGCGTGATGGCGATAGCCAAGACCTCTGGCATGAAGACGTACGGGGCGCCGCCGAAGTAGTTCGTGATGAAGTCGATGGTGACGCCGTTGACGACCAGGATCCCGGCAGCGAGCACGTGCGTGGCCAGACGCATCGCCGCGGGCACCTCGTACACGTCGTCGATCAGCCCCACCAGCGCTACGATCGAGCCTCCCAGCACGATGGCGAGGAGCTCGACGCGGAAGGCGTCGAGGAGCCCGGGCGCGACCACGCTACCCGCCAGCAGGGCGAGCAGGAAGCCGCCGAGGATCGCCAGTCCACCCACGTTGGGGATCGTCCCCTCGTGCTGGCGTCTCCCCACCCCGTGCTCCGCGCCGCCCACCTGCACCGCGTTCACTCGCAGGGCGAAGCGCCGGACGTGTGGCACCAGCAGGCTCACGGTTATCAGCGCGACGAGGAACGCGGCCACCACCAGGGGGGCGTAGGTGACGAGCGAGAGCGGCACGAAGCTCATGCTAGCACTGCCTAGTGGAGGCCGCGGGCCCGACGTGGACGGCGCTCAGCGGGTCCCGTAGAGCCGGTCGCCGGCGTCCCCGAGACCCGGCACGATGAAGCCGCGCTCGTCCAGCCTCTCGTCGCACGCGGCCAGGATGATCTCGGCCTCGGGATGCGCTTCCTGGACGCGCTCGAGGCCCTCCGGCGCGCCGATGATGCAGAGGAGCCGCGGTGCCTGCACGCCCTCCTCGGCCAACAGGTCGAGCGCGGCTACCGCGCTGCCGCCGGTAGCCAGCATGGGGTCGAGGAGGAAGACGTCGCGCTCGCCGATGTCACCCGGGAGCTTCAAGAAGTAACGCACGGGCTCGAGGGTCGTCTCGTCGCGGTAGAGGCCGACGTGTCCGATCCGGGCACCCGGGATCAGCGTCAAGATGCCGTCGGCCATCACCAGACCGGCCCGCAGGATCGCCACCAGGGCGAGCTTCTTGCCGGCGAGCCGCCTGACCTTGGCGGAGGCGACCGGCGTCTCGACCAGCGCGTCCTCGAGCGGCAGCGTGCGCATGGCTTCGAACGCCATGAGCATGCTGATCTCGGCGCAAAGGGCGCGGAACTCGCGAACGGTGGTGGCCCGGTCGCGCAGGATCGAGAGCTTGTGCTGAACCAGGGGATGGTCGACGACGGTCAGGGGCATGGCGGCTTCCTCTCGAAGCTCGGGCGCGAGCGGTGCTGGCTGGGGCGCATAGAGAACGCCCGGACGATGTGGCTCGTCCGGGCGTTCGATTGGCGGAGAGGGTGGGATTCGAACCCACGGTACCGCGTTGCAGTACAACGGTTTTCGAGACCGTCCCGTTCAACCACTCCGGCACCTCTCCGTGAGCTCCGCGGGACCAAGCCCACGAGCGCCGAAGGATACCACGGCTGCGGGTGACCTTGACGTGAGCGCGCCTGCGTTGGTACTTTCGAGGGCGTCCTGATGGCCCGTCGTCTAACGGCAGGACAACCGGTTCTGGTCCGGTCGGTCGGGGTTCGAATCCCTGCGGGCCAGCCACACGCGCGCGCCCGACCCCGCTCACCCGGGACGGGCGCGCGCATCGCTGGAGCCGCTACGCCACGATCATCCGGACGAGGTAGACTCCGGTTCGGACGGTGGCCCGTCGTCTAATGGCAGGACATCCGGTTTTGGTCCGGACGGTCGGGGTTCGAATCCCTGCGGGCCAGCCA
>SKSV01000352.1 GCA_007122815.1 Trueperaceae bacterium
CGACTCATCGGCGACGCCGGCGGCATGGGTGGACCGGTGGCGGTAGGGGTGATAGCCGACTTGGTCACCCTCGCGAGCGCGACCCTGGTGATCGCGCTGATCGGCTTGGGGGCCTCCGCCATCTTCGCCTTCGGTGTACCCGAGACGCTCGGACGGGAGGCGCCGACGGGTTCGGCCAAGGCCTGAGGTGAGCGGGCTAGCGGCGTGCCGACTCGACCACCCGCAGCGGTTGGGGGCGCGGTCCCTGACCGCGCTGATGGCGCTCGTGGCAGCCGCGGCACACCAGGCGTTGGCGCGGCCGACGGTAGCGCGGCAGCTCCACGCCGCACCCGTCGCAAACCAGTGCGTACGGCGCGGGCGGCACGCTGACGCCGTGCGAGTCCACGCAGGCTCGAGCGGCGGCGCCTAGGCGCCGCGCCACCGTGCGCCAGCGCGGTCCGTGCCCGGCTCCCGGGGTCAGTGCGTGCGCGATCTCGTGCAAGATCGTGTCTCGCACGACGGCCTCGTCGTTGAGTCGGGTGAGGGGGGCGGAGAGCGTGAGCGTGCGCTGCGCGTAGCGGCAGCTGCCGAGGCGGCGCTTGGCGTGGTCGAACGCGAACCCCCAGTCTCCGACGCCGTGCCGGTGCATCAGCTCGTGCGCGAGTCTGCGGGCGGCGCTGAGCTCCATGCGTTCCAGGGTACCCCTCGGGCGTGGCTCCCCCCGGATGCTCCCGGCGATTCACCAGCGCCTATGGGCCGAGGCCGGCGGAGACCACGTTGACACCCCTTGGAGGCCTCGGTTACCTTCGCGCGAGCGTCGCTCATCAGCGCTCACGGGGCAGCGATCAGGCCGCTCGGCCAGGCCCAGGCGGCGGGTACGGCCTACTGGAGCGAGCGCGCGGCCGGAGGTGCAAGGTGAGTCCGTTGAAGGTCGTGCACGTCGGCCTGGGCCCGATAGGCCTGGCCATCGCCGAAGCCGTGGCCGGCTCGACGAGCGTCGTGAGCGTGGCAGCGGTCGATCCACTCCTCTCGGGTCGCGACCTGGGTGAGCTCCTGGGTGGCCCGGCAACGGGTGTGACGGTCACCGCGGAGCTCGACGAGGCGCTGGCAGGACGCCAGACCGACGTCGCCCTGCACTGCACCGGGTCGCAGCTCGCGCGCGTCGAGGACCAGCTCCACGCGCTCATCGGGCGTGGTCTCAGCGTGGTGTCAACCTGCGAGGAGCTGTCTTGGCCGTGGTTCCATCACCCGGACGAGGCTCAGCGGCTCGACACGGCGGCGAAGGCCGCCGGCGTTCGCCTGCTGGGAACCGGCGTGAACCCGGGCTTCGTGATGGACCTGCTGCCGGTGGTGCTCAGTGGTGTCGCGGCGCGCGTCGATTCCGTGGTCGTGCACCGAGTGGTCGACGCCTCGACGAGGCGCCTGCCGCTTCAGGCGAAGGTCGGTGCCGGCTCGAGCGAAGCTGAGTTCCGGGAGCGCGCGGCACGGGGAGCCCTCGGTCACATGGGTTTGGTCGAGTCGGTGGCGATGATCGCGGCCGGGCTCGGGTGGGGCGTCGACGAGATCCACCAGGCGCTCGATCCCGTCTTGGCGGACGCGCCGATCCGAGGCGCCGCTATCGCGGTGGAGGCGGGTCAGGTGCGGGGGCTGCATCAGGTAGCCACCGGGTCGATCGGAGGGCAGCGCAAGATCACCCTGGACCTGGTGATGGCGTTGGGCGCCGAGTCCCCCGGCGACACCGTCGTGCTCGAGGGCGTGCCACCGCTAGAGGCCCGAGTCGCGGGCGGCATCCACGGCGACATCGCCACAGTGGCCGCGGTGGTGAAGGCGCTGCCGCGCATCGGGCGGGTGAGGCCGGGGCTACTCAGCGTGCTCGACCTGCCGGCTGCCGCAGCGAGGAGCGAGAGCGAGATCTGAGGGACGCGAGGAAGACCGCCATGAAACCGGCCCCCGCGCGGCCTCCAGCCGCTCGATCGGCCGAAGCAGCCGCGCGCCGGCCGCGGGCGTGGCGGCGCGCGCTGCCGTGGGCGCTGTTCGTGGCGAGCCTCGTCGCGACCGGTGTCCTGGTCGCGCAGCGCGACGAGGACGTGGCGTTGCTGCGGGCCCTCGACCCGGGCGCGACAGTGGCGCTGGTGCTGCTGCAGGGCGTCTACCTGGTGCTTCAGAGCGGGCGCTTCCACGTGGTGCTGCGCAAGGTCACGGCCCAGCCCGTGGGCTTCTGGCCGTGGTTGCAGTTGTTCGTGCTGGGTCGCTTCCTGAACCTGTTCGTGCCGCAAGGCGGCAACGTCTACCGCGGCGTCGTGCTCAAGCGCCAGTTCGCGGTGCCCTACACGCGTTTCGTGACCGCGTTCCTGAACGCGCCCTGGATCGCGATGGTGGGCAACTTCGTGATCGGCGCCGTGGTGGTCGTGCTGGCTCGGCCGGAGGTGAGCGTGTGGGGGTGGCCGCTGGGGTTGCTGTTCGCGCTTGCGGCGCTCGCGACAGCCCTGTCCCCGCTGCTGGCGGTGCTGCTGTTGCCGCTCTTCCCCCGGCGCTTGTGGCTGTTGGCCTGGGCGCACGACCGCGCCGCGGAGTTGCTGGCGGTGACGCTGGCGAGCCTGCGCGACGGCCGTTACCTGTGGCAGGTGAGCGCCTGGACGCTGGCTGCGTTCGCGCAGGCGGTGCTGATGCTGTGGGTCTGCTTCCTGGCGTTGGACGTCCCGGTCGGCCTGGTGGAGGCAGTGGCTTTCTACGTGCTCCTGCAACTCGCGACCTACGTGACGCTCACACCCGGGAACCTCGGCGTGCAAGAGCTGGCCTTCGCCTCGCTGGCGCTGAGTCTCGGGGCCGGCGCGGTCGACGGCGTGATGGTGTCGGGACTCCTGCGCGTCACCGGCGTGGTGGCGCTGCTGGCGGTCGCGCTGCCACTCGGAGGGATGCAGGCCCTGCGGGCGAGCCGCGCTCGGACGTGAAGAAGCCGAGTCGGCGGTTGTATGTTGCCAGCCGCACACCACAGCACTCACTCGCCGGTGACCCGGCGATGTCACAGGAGGATGCACGACGTCCAGGTTCGTGGCGCCTCCGTCACCCGCCTGCTGGCGCCCGAGCAGCGCGACGCCCTGATGGCGCCTGCGGGACGTCGGCAGCTATGGCCTCGAGCACGGCGCCTTCACGTGGCGCAGTGGCGTGGCCACACTCATGTGCGAACC
>SKSV01000127.1 GCA_007122815.1 Trueperaceae bacterium
ACCGACCTCTACATGCCGACCTTGTCGCGCATCGCTCACCTACTCGTCATCGACGTGCTGGCCGTGGGTGTGGCGCTGCGAGGGGGAGAGGGGACGGCGGCACGGCTACGCAGGATGAAATCGGTCCTGCACGACTGCCGTATCCCGATCGAGCGCACCGACCAGCCGGGCCGTCCCGGCGGGAAGGAGGAACGGCCGATCGCGTGATCCGCTCCACCGAGACTCGAGAGAGGACCTCGGCACCGAGCGGCATACGCCGAGCGCGCAGGTTCCGGGGGGCAACTCGAGCCCCCACGGACCCACAGGAGGTTGCTATGAACCGTTGGCCGAGACTGCATCGCATCACCTGGCTGCTAGCCTTCGTCTTCGCTGCTGGGATGCTCGCTGCCAGCCACGCGCAAGAGGGGGAGTTCTGGGAACACTACGAGGTCCCGGGCTTCGACGAGGCCATGTTCGACGCGTTCCGTGACGTGATCAGCGCCGACGCTGTGCCGATCAGCGTCGAGGTTGCCGAACCAGTCACCATCGCGTTGGTGTTCCCGAGCCTGGACCTCTCGGACGCGTGGGCACGCGGACACGCGGGCCTCGTCGGCCGCCTCGACGAGCTGGGAGTGCCGTACCAGCTCGACACGTTCGGAACGTCACACGACGATCACTCGCTACAGCTCGCCCACCTCGAGACCACCATGGCTCGTGGGTACGACTACGTGATCGTCGGTCCCACCGAGATCCTGGTGCAGATGTCGATCATCGAGGAGATGATCGAAGCTGGCATCGGCGTGATCGTGTGGAACTACAGCACGCCGTTGCAGGAGTGGGGCGAGGCGCGCTACCCCGAGGGCGGGCAGCCGCTTGCCTACGTCGGCTTTTCGCACGCCGAGGGCGCCCACATCCTGGGTGAGTACTTCGTCGAGAGGTTGCGCAACGAGGTCGACGGCACGCCCAAGGTCGCGCAGCTGCGCGGCATGCCCGGCATCACCGACGACCAGCGTTCTGGCGTCGCCATGCAGCACTTCCAGGACGCGGGCTTCGAGATCGTGCACGAGACCTACGCCAATTGGGCGCGAGACCAGGGGTACGCGGCCACGCTGAACATAGTGGGCGCCTACCCTGACGTAGACCACATCCACATCGTCAGCACCGCCATGGCCATCGGCGCGGTCGAGGCGCTCGACGAGGTTGGCCGGGCAGGCGAGATCCTCCTGAACGGTTGGGGCGGCGGCTCCGAGGAGCAGCTCCACCTGCTCGAGGGCAACCTGCACGCCACCGTCATGCGCATGCAGGACGACTGGGGTGTGGCCCTCGCCGAGATCATCAAGTTCGATCTCGAGGGTCGCATCGACGAGGTGCCGCTGGCGGTATCGGGCGGCATGCAGCTCGTTGACGACACCTTCACGCGTGCCGACATCGACGCCATCCTCGAGTACGCCTTCCGCTACAGCGGTGACCTGGAGGTCTACCGGTAGACATCCGCTCCCACACACGCCCGTCCGGCGCGGGGCACGCTGCCCCGCGCCGCGGGTCGAGGTGAGTCGCGCGAGGTGACGACGTGGCACCACATCCGCCCCTACTCGAGCTCTCGGGCATCACCAAGAGGTTCGGAGGCCTCCGAGCCCTCGACGATGTCGACTTCGTCATCTACCCCGGCGAAGTGGTGGCGCTGGTCGGTGAGAACGGCGCCGGTAAGTCGACGCTCATCAAGGTGATCACCGGCATATACCCACCCGACGGCGGCCGCATGTGGCTCCGCGGCGAGCCGGCCGAGATCCGCAGCCGCAGTGACAGTCAAGCGCTTGGGATCGAAGTCCTCTACCAGGACCTCTCGCTGGTGGGTGTCATGAACGCCGCCCAGAACGTCTTCTTGGGCAAGGAGCTCACCAAGAGGTACTTGGGTCTGTTCGACCTGTTGGACAACGAGCGCATGCGGATCGAGGCCGAGAAGATCCTCTTGGAGCAGCTCGGCATGGACTTCAAGGGCCGTTGGGAACCTATCTTCCAGATGTCAGGCGGGCAGCGGCAAGCCATCGCCTTGGCGCGAGCGATCTACGCCAAGGCGAGCCTCGTGATCCTCGACGAGCCGATGGCCTCCTTGGGTGTCGAGGAGATCGAGCGCACCATGACGATCATCCGCCGCCTGCGCGACGCGAACGTCGGCGTGATAGTGATCAGCCACAACCTCGAGCACGTCTTCCAGGTCGCTGACCGCATCGTCGTGCTGCGTCGCGGAGCCAAGGTCGGTGACGCGCCCAAGGGTGAGATCAGCCCCGAGGAAGCCATCGCGCTGATGGTGGGTCGCTTGGAGGAGAAGATCGTGAGCCCGACCCCGGCGCCGACGGCCGAGCGGAGAACCGCCCGAGGAGAGGAGAACGTCCATGGCGACGGCGCAACCGACAAGGGTTGATCCCCGCTCACGCACGTTCGATCGGCTGCTCTGGGAGCGCCCCCTCTCGTACTGGCTGACGCTCTTGGGGCCTTGGATCGGCATCGTGGTCTTCGGTGTGTTCATGGTGTTCATGCGCGAAGACTGGTTCACCGTCGTGAACGTACGTAACATCCTCATCCAGGCCTCGGTCTTCGTGGTCCTCGCGGTGGGCATGACCTTCGTGATCACCGGCGGCGGGATCGACCTCTCGGTCGGCGCTATGACCGGGGCGTCCGCGCTAACCGTCGCGTGGTTGGTGAAGTTCACGGCCGTGCCCGACATCGTGGCCGTGCTGGCCGCTTTCGTCGTGGGAGCCCTCATGGGGTCCATCAACGGCCTGCTCGTCACGCGGTTGAAGATGCCTGACTTCATCGCCACCCTGGCCACCTGGATCACGTTCGGTGGCGTGGTGCTGGTGATCATCGAGGGCCACACGCTCTTCCGCTTCTCGGACACCGTGCGCTTCCTCGGTCGGTACCGGGTCCTCGACCAGATCCCCATGGCCGTGATAGTTGCGCTCCTGGTGGCGATCCTGGGTTACGTGCTGATGACGCGCTCGCGCTTCGGCCGCTACACCATCGCCATAGGTGGCGACCGCAAAGCCGCCGTCGAGGCGGGAATCCCGGTCGAGCGGTACAAGATGTTCCATTACATCTTCATGGGTGTACTCGCGGGCCTCGCGGGCGTCATCATGCTCGGAAGGCTCAACGCCGTTCACGGGCTGGTGGGTGAAGGCTACGAG
>SKSV01000185.1 GCA_007122815.1 Trueperaceae bacterium
CTGGAGCTCTTCCGGGTCGATGCCGGCCCAGTACGCGAGGTGCTCGTGCACCTCGGGCAACCACTCCTGCTCCCAGCGCTTCGCGATGGTGACGCGTGCGCGTTCGCGCGCGCGAGCGCCGCGCTCCTGCACGGCCGCGCGTTCCTCCTCCGGCACGGGAAGCTGCCCCTCGTGAACGTAGTGGTAGGTCCACATCCTCCGGATCAGGTAGGTGAAGGGCAGAGAGTGCGAAGCCATGGCCGCGCTGAAGCCGTGCTCGATGAAGCTTTGCAGCAGCTCGCCGTCGAGTTCACTGAGCTGACCTGGGAAGTGCGCCAGGTCGCGTTTCCAATGGAGCGTCTCGTCTCCCGGTTCTTGCCAAACAGGAGGTGGCAGGTCGGTCACCGCGCTGCTCACGGTTCTCGCCCCGGTTCGCCCGCGGCGGTCACCGGTCGGCACTGCAGTAGGGCCAGGCGGCCTCCCTGCCAGGCGAACTCGACGTCCACCGGCCAGCCTTGCTCGCGCTCGAGCTCGAGCGTCATGCGCGCCACGCTCGCGAGTTCCTCGCGCGTCAGGGCCGGGCGGGAGCGCAAGAACCTGGGTACGTTCACCTCGCTGGTGCCCTCCTCACCGGGGATGGTCATGCGTTCCTTATCGCCGACACGCTCCTCCACGACCCCGAGGCCGTCCTTGTCGAGCGTCCAGGTGTCGGCGTTCACGGTCCCGGCGACCACGCTCTCTCCCAAACCCCACGAGGCGCTCACCACCAGGCGGTCGCTCCTCCCCGTGACGGGGTCGACGCTGAAGGCGACACCGGCCGAGTCGGCCCAGACCATCCGTTGCACCAGCACCGCCAGGCCGAGGTCGGGTGCGGTGATCCCGCGTTGGCTCCGGTAAGCGCGCGCGGAGTCTGAGTGCAGCGACTCCCAGGTGCGCTCGATGGCCGCGAGCACCGCGTCGGCTCCCCGGACGTTCAGCACGGTGTCGTGCAGGCCGGCGAAGGAGGTCGCGGCGCCGTCCTCGTCGATCGCCGACGAGCGCACCGCGACGTAAGCGTCCTCGGCGCGCCGGCCGGTGAAGCGGGAGTAGGCATCGCGGATCGCGCCCGCCAGCTCCTCGGTCAGGCCACCGGCACGCCGCGCGGCGCGGTAGGCCTCGGCCGTGACGCAGAAGCCGGGAGGTACCGGGCGCTTGGCCGACAGCGCGCCTAGGTGCGCTGTCTTCGGGCCCACGAGCGACGACACCGCGCTAGCGGGTTCTCCCAACCAGACGATCGCGCTGCCTTCCGCACGCTGCTCCAAGGGTGCTGCCTCCTCCGCGCTCGTGCGGCATCCTACAGCACCGCCGCCGCCAGCAAGCCCGTGGCCGGCCCGCCCTGAGGCACCGCCGCCTCCAGTTAGCGCGCGGCCCACAGCAGGCCGCGGAGGATCAGCTCCAGAACGCCAGGAACCGCGAAGTCGCGTGTCCCGTGACCCAGCGCGCAGTAGTAGACCCGGCCCCCTCCCCAGCGTCGACGCCAGGCTACCGGCATGACGTGCGGTTCGACCCAGGGGGCGTGCTCGCCGGTGAAGGTCGTGGTGGCCACGACCTCGTTGGTGAGGTCGACGTGGAGGTAGTACTGTTCCGAGCGCAGGTCGAAGTCGTCGATGCCCTCCAGCAGGTCGTCGGGCGTGGGGAGTAGCTTCACGCGGTAGTCGATGAAGTCACCCGGATGTGCCACGAACTGCCCGCCCACCATGAACTGGTACGAGGGGCGGTCGCGGAAGGCGTCGCCCATCCCCCCGTGCCAGCCGGCGATGCCCGTACCTGCCGCGACGGCATCGAGCAGCGCGCGCTCGGCCGCGTCCGGGAGCGACCCCATCGACCAGTTCGGGACGATCAGGTCGAACGTGCGCAGGCGCTCGGCGTCCTCGAGGACCTCGAGCCGGGTCGCCTCGTCGGTCTCGAAGCCGCGCTCCCTGAGTGCGGTAGCCACGATCGCGCTCGTCTCGACCGGCTCGTGCCCCGGCCAGCCTCCCGATACGAACAGGGCTCGTTTCATCGCCGCCTCCTACGCTCCTAGCCCTTCACGCCCGTGCTGGCGATACCCGTGGTGATGAAGCGCTGCAGCAGCGAGAACACCAGCGTGATCGGCAGCAGCGTCAGCACGGTCATGGCGAGCACGAAGTGCCACTGCACCTGCAGTTCGCCCTGGAAGGCGTTCAGCCCCACCTGCAGGGTGAAGAACTCGCTGCGGGTGAGCACGATCAGGGGCCACAGGAAGTCGTTCCAGCGCCACATGACCGAGAAGATCGCCAGGACCGCCAGGGCGGGTGCGGACAGGGGCAGCACGATCTGCCAGTAGAGGCGCCACTCGGAAGCGCCATCGATGCGGCCCGAGTCGAGCAGCTCGTCGGGGATGGTTAGCATGTATTGCCGCAGCAGGAACACGCCGGTGGGGGTGGCCGCGCCGGGGATGATCACCCCCCAGAGGTTGTTGACCCAGCCGACCTGGTTGATCACCAGGTAGACCGGCACCAGGATCACGCTGATGGGGATCATCAGGGTGCTGATGATGATCAGGAAGATCAGGTTGCGGCCGCGGAAGCGGTACTTGGAGAGGGCGAAGGCGGCCATGCTGTTGATCACCAGGGTGATCACGGTCGCGACCACGGTGACGACCACGCTGTTGCGCAGGTAGACGGCGAAGTTGAAGCGCGTGAACGACTCGGTGTAGTTCTCGGTCGCTAACCGGAACGACCGCACCGGGGTACGTCGGTCGATGGGCACCTGGACGACCTCGTCCGGATCGGCGGGGTCGACCATCTGGGCCACCAGCCCGACGCGGCGCACCTGCGCGAGCTGCGCGATGGTGCCGTCGTCGAGGACCACCTCGTACAGCGGCAGGTCGCGCTCGAAGCCCTCCACCGGTACCTGCACGTGCGCCAGCGGCAGCAGCGTCGGCGGGAACTCCAGCAGGTTCGCCGGCGTCTTGAACGACGAGAGCACCAACCACGCGACGGGCCCGAACATGACGAGCACGCCGGCGAGCAAGTAGGCGTAGCTGAGCACGTCGGTGGCCGTCCAGCGGCGGCCGCCGCGGCGCCGGGTGAGGAAGCGCAGGGCGCCGCTCATGCGAGGTGCCTCTCGCTGCTGCGGCCTATGCGGAGCTGGATGAGCGTGGCGACCAACAGCACCGC
>SKSV01000097.1 GCA_007122815.1 Trueperaceae bacterium
CGAACCCCACCATGATCCTGGTGACGGGCACGATGGTGACGTCTCCGAGCACCATGGGTTCGCCGATCACCGTCTCCGTCTCAGCCAGGTCACGCACCTTGTCGGCGAGCGCGTCTAGCAGGTTCCTGGGTTCCATCACACTTCACTCCTTCCTTCTTCTCGATGCGCGACGCGGACGCCGCGATCGCTCGTACCTGAGAACGCGCCAGCCCAAGAAAGCGAGCGAGGCCAGCTGCACGCGCAACTCGAAGTCGATCCTCCCCGACGGCAGCGCGTCGACGAAGTCCGGCTGCAGATCGAGTTCGACGCGTCGCGAGCGCGCCGCCAGCGGATAGAACACGCTGCAGGCGGCACCGTAGGCGATCCCGGTGAGGGCCGGGTCAGGCGTCGCGATCCGCAAGTGCCCTTCGAAGCGATCGACCCGCACGCGGCTGATCAGGTCGAGCGCCAACCGCCGGTAGAACAGCAAGCTGGGGACACCGAACGAAGCGCCTGATGAGGTGGTGTCGTGGCCGGGCTTCTGCTTCTTTGCATTTGCCGTCACCGTCCGGTCCTCCGAGTCCACGCCTTCACGACGTGTAGGTCGCCGCGCGCCAAAGATGGCTCGGGTCCACAGCCGGCGGCCCGAGATGGCCACGTTGAAGTCGCGCGCTCGCCCGTCGACCTCGAGGCGGATCAGCGTCCAGCGCACCCGCAGGCGGGCCGCCGAGGCGTCCCACAGTCCCTCGAAACGTAGCCAGGACACCAGCAACAAGGCCGTCAGGAACGCCAATGCCAGCACCACGTAAGCCAAGACCGAGAGGGCGGACATCTGCTCGCCAGTCTAGATCGGCCGCCTCGCCATACGCAGTGCATCGGTACGCGGGCCACTGGCTCGGGAAGTCAGTTCGACCCCTCGTTGCGGATCTTCACGTCGAAGACGTCGCGCAGACCCTCCGCGAAGAACGTGAACCCCAGCGTCGCGACCACCAGGAAGCCGCTGCCGAACAGGATCATCCAGGGTGTCGCACGCACGTAGGTGTAACCCTCGCGCAGGATGCTCCCCCAGGACGGGGTAGGTGGGGGTACCCCGAGACCGAGGAAACTGAGCCCGGCCTCGAAGGTGATCACGACCGGCACGTCCATGGCTGCTTGGATGAAGAGCGGCGCCACCGCGTTCGGCAGGATGTGGCGCAGCATCACGCGCGGCGCCGTGCAACCGAGCGCGCGGGAGGCCGTCACGAACTCCTCCTCACGCACCTTCAGCGTCTGAGCTCGTATGAGCCGGCCGTACGACGGGAAGCGCGTGAGCGCCATGATGAACACGACCATGAACAGGCTCGGTCCCGTCAGCGCGATGACCGCGATCGCGAAGAGCAGCGCCGGGAAGGAGCGCACCACGTCGAACAACCACAGGAGGCTGGTCTCCACCCATCCCCCGAAGTAGCCCGCCACGAGCCCCAGCACCATGCCCACTAGCGCGCCCGCGATAACCGCGGGCAGCGACACCACCAGCGCGATGCGGGTGCCGTACAGCAGGCGCGTGAAGACGTCGCGGCCGAGCTGATCGGTCCCCATCCAGTTCTCGGCGCTAGGCGGCGCCAATCGCGCCATCACGTTTATCTCGTCAGGGGCGTACGGAGTGAGCAAAGGCGCGAAGATCGCGAGCAGCACGATCAGCGTGACGAAGAGCGTACCCACCCCGCCGGTGGGATCGCGCAGGAGGCGCACCAGCGCCAGGCGTCGCCAACGAGCGCGAGGCTCGAACGTGGCGGTCTCGACGGTGGAGTCCACCTCAAGCCTCCCTGATCCGCGGGTCGACGAAGCCGTACGAGAGGTCGGCGACGACGTTCGCGAGCGTGTACAGGAAGACCGCGACCACCAGCCCACCCTGGACGACCGGGTAGTTGCGCGACTCGATGGCGTTGTAGATGAGGAAACCCAGACCCGGCCGGTTGAAGATGATCTCGATCAGAACCGCACCCCCGAGGAGGTTACCGAACCCGACGCCGAGCACCGCGATGGTCGGGATCAGCGCCCCGCGCAAGACGTGCTTGAAGAGCACCCGTCCCGGTGAGAGACCCTTGCTGTACGCCGTGCGCACGTGGTCCTTGGTGATCTCCTCGAGCACCGATGAGCGGATCAGCCGCGCGATGTAGCCCACCCAAGTTAGCGCCAGCGCGAGCACCGGCAGTATCAGGTGTCGCGTCTGGTTCACGACGTCACCGCGCACCCCGCCGCCGCTCACGGGAAGCCAACGCAGTTCCACGGCGAAGACGAGCAGCAGCAGCAGGCCCGCCACGAAGGGCGGCACCGTTATGAAGGCCACCGACAAGAAGGCGGTGACCCTGTCGAGCCAGGAGTTACGGTACGCAGCGGCGAAGGCGCCGAGCGGCACGCCGATCAGGACCGCCAGGAAGATGCTGCCGAAGGCCAACACGATCGTGAAGGGAAGCACGTCCAACACGAGCCCGAGCACGGGTAGCTCGTTGAGTACGTCACGACCCAGGTCGCCCCTGAGGATGCTGGACAGGAAGGCCACTAGCTGGACGTGGATGGGCTCGTCGAGCATCATCCGCGCACGCATCGAGGCGATCATGCTGTCGCTGGCGCGCGGACCCAGCATCACCACGGCGGGGTCGCCAGGGATGAGCCTGATGATCAGGAACAGTAGCGTCACCGCGCCTACGACGGTTACCAACGCCGCCATCAAACGCCTGACGGTGAAGACGATCATGCCGTCCCTCGTTCGTAGACCGCGACCGCCCGATGACCGGGCGGGCGCGGAGGTGAGAGTACTAGCGACCTAGGGTGGCCGCGAGAGCCGAGCCCTAGCAGCCACCCCGAAGCTCAGGTCAGTCGTCGGATCCCGTCCAGTACATGTACTGCGCGTACATGGCCACGAAAGCCGGGTCGAGTTCGCCCGCGCGATGCACGTAGATGCTCGCGCCGTTCGTGACCCAGATCGCCGGGATGTCCTCGTCGATCAGCTGCTGCATGCGCACGTAGTGTGCGGCGCGCTCTTCGGGGTCGGCGGTACGCGCTCCGGCGTCCTTGAGGTCGTCGTACTCCTCGTTGCACCACTTCCAGTAGTTCCAGCGACCGATCTGCTCGCAGGAGAACCACTCGAACCAGTAGCCGGGATCGAGCACCGCCGAGAAGCTGGCGTAGTGCATGCC
>SKSV01000362.1 GCA_007122815.1 Trueperaceae bacterium
GCACCGCTCCCCGAGCACGACCTCGAGGGCCGCCTGCTCGAGCTCACGAACGCCGAGCGAGCAGGTGCCGAGCTCCAGCCCGTGCAGGCGAGCTCCGTGCTCGCGCAGGCGGCCCGGCACCACGCTGAGGAGATGGTGCGCCTTGCCTACCTGAGCCACGTCAGCCCGACACCCGAGCGTCGTAACCTCGAGGACCGCATACGGCTCGTGGGCGGCACGCACGTCGCCGTAGGCGAGAACCTCGCGCTGGTCTCCATCCGTGACCCCGGAGTCGCGAACCGCATCATCGACGGCTGGATGGCGAGCTCCGGACACCGCGCGAACCTCCTCCAGCCCGGCTGGACCCACGTCGGCTTCGGTCTCGCCGAAACCGGCGACGGCCGCGTGTACGCGGTGCAGGTCTTCGCCGGCGACCCGAACCCCATGGCCGTCGTGGACGCCACGTGGGCGGGCGACTCGACACTCGCGTTGCGCTTCGAGATCACGGCCAACACGGCGGGCTGGGTGGCCATAGGCTCCGACGCCCGCACGAGCGTCCCGATCGAAGTACCTGCCGACGGCACCACCCTCGCGGTTCTCGATGGCGTCGACGCAACCCAACGGACGCACGTGCGGCTGGGTTGGACGGACGACCTCGCTACTGGCTTGCTCGGCCAACAGAGCGGCTGGTTCGATCCCCACACGCGCGAGTGGACCCAGGACTGGCGCCTCGACGAGGCGCGCGCCGAAGTGCTGAGCTTCGCTGCGACCGACCCGACGCCCGCGATCACCCTCGAGCTCACCTTCGAACGCGACGCCAGCAACCTGAGCGTGTTGGTCGACGACGCGCCCGTTCCGACGAACGTGACCGGGACCAACGTGGTGGCACGCATCCCGGGGAGCGCCGGCGTACGGCTCGTGAACGTCGGCGTGGACGAACCGGACGGTCGCATCCGGATCCTGCACGAGTTCGAGGTCGTTGTCGAGGCGCAGAGCATCACCCTGCGCTAGCCCGAATGCCGGCCATCGAGGAGTCCCCCAACGATTCGCCGACGTACACTCCTTCGATCTGCCGACACCATGCCTTCACAGTCAGCCGATACCGCCACTTACGATGAGCCGACATGACGCAGCGGCCTCCCCTCATTCCCAGACTCGTCGCGGAACGCGTGGTCGAGGCGCTCGAGGACGAGCCCGTCGCCTTGCTGCACGGACCGCGGCAGGCTGGTAAGACGACGCTGGCGCGTCTCGCGCAGCACGCAGAAGGACGGCTGGGTCGCTTGCTCGCGGGTTGACACGCCCGCCACCAACGCTTCATGGTGAGGCTCCTTGGAAGTTGGCTAGCTGCCTCGATGGAGTCACGCCGCGCACAAAGGGGGAGTCGCTGTGTCCACCACCACCAAGGGGTTCCACATGACGATAGGCGGTGCGCTCGCACCGACCGAGCAGACCTTCGGCGTGATCGATCCTGCCACCGGCGCCGTGTTCGCCGAAGCGCCCACCTGCACCCCAGCGCAGCTCGACGCCGCGATGGACGCCGCGAAGGGCGCGTTCCCCGCCTGGAGCCGGGACGAGGCGGCACGCCGGGCGGCGCTCGAAGCGTGTGCCGACGCGATCGAGGCGAACACCGAGGCGCTCGCTCGTACCCTGACCATGGAGCAGGGGAAGCCGCTCGCCAAGGCGGAAGGCGAAGCCAAGGGCGCGGCGCACTGGTTCCGGGAGGTCGCCCGCATGGAGATCCCCCACGACGTGCTGCGCGATGACGAGAGCGCCCGCGTCGAGGTTCGCCGCAGACCGCTCGGGGTGGTCGGCTCGATCGTGCCGTGGAACTTCCCGGTGTTCCTGGCTGGCGTCAAGACGGCGCCGGCGCTCCTCATGGGTAACACGGTGGTGCTCAAACCCTCGCCCTTCACGCCGCTTGCGACGCTCGAACTCGGCGAGATGCTCCAGGCGGTGTTGCCGCCGGGCGTGTTCAACGTGGTGTCGGGCGGCGACGACCTCGGTGCCGCTATCACCCACCACCCGGCCGTGCGGATGCTCTGCTTCACGGGATCGGTAGCGACTGGCAAGAAGGTCGCGGCGGCAGCCGCTCCAGACCTGAAGCGCTTCGTGCTCGAACTCGGCGGCAACGACCCCGCCATCGTACTGGAGGATGCGGATCCGGAAGCGATCGCCGAAAAGCTGTTCTGGAGCGCCTTCGGGAACACCGGCCAGGTGTGCATCGCAGCCAAGCGTGTGTACGCTCACGAGAGCGTCTACCATCCGCTCGTCGAGGCGATGGCGGAGGTCGCGAGACGGGTGCGGGTCGGTCCTGGCATCGAACCGGAGACACAACTGGGGCCGCTGAACAACGCGCCGCAGTTCCAGCGGGTCGATGAGCTCGTGGAGGACGCCAAGCGAGCGGGCGCGAAGGTCGTCACCGGCGGAGAGCCCCTCGGCCGGCCGGGTTACTTCTATCCCCCTACGATCCTCACGGACGTCGCGGAGGGCGTGCGGCTGGTGGACGAGGAGCAGTTCGGTCCGGCGCTGCCGGTCATGCCGTTCCGGGATGTCGACGAGGCCCTGGAGCGGGCGAACGCGACGCACTTCGGGCTTATGGGGTCGGTATGGACGCAGGACCTCGATCGGGGCGCGGAGGTCGCGGCACGGCTCGAGGTCGGCACGGCCCGCGTGAACAGGCACGGTGGGGTCGATCCAAGGGTTCCGTTCGGCGGAGCGAAGTGGTCGGGGATCGGATACCAGTTCGGCCGCTGGGGCCTCGAGACCTACTCCGAGCTGCAGGTGATCGAACTCAACCGAACGTGATTGGAGACTGACAGGTAGCTTCCGTGGTCCTGGGGAGGCCGAGTAGGCGCGCCGATCGCGCCGCGCGGGCGATCACATCGAGGAGCGAGGCAGGTACCCACCCAGCGGACGCTGGGCGTTTTCAACAGCACACGAAATCGGCGCTCGGTAGGCTGAGAGAAAGCCAGCCAACGCTGAGGCGCGACGTCGCTCGGCATCGACGGCACCCGCCACCTGTCACGAGGCACACCGTGGAAACCCGCACCCTCATCGCGAACAGCTTCATGGATGGGCTCGCAAGGCTCACGACGGACGAGCAGGCCATCGCCAAGCAAGTCGCGTTCGACCTGCAGTATCGCCCGGACCATCCCGGTTTCCAGCTCCACCGCCTCA